>JAAYJG010000519.1 GCA_012523055.1 Ruminiclostridium sp.
CAAAACTGCCCGGATATACAGCTATTCGCATTATATCAGCCCTTTACTACGAAATGGGAAAAACCTATTGACCTTTATTCGCTTTAACTTCTGCTATTTCCTGCTGTGAAACAGTTTTTAGTCCCTTCTTCTTTCATTTTTGCTGTCGCCGGCTTATAATATAGATTTTGTTTTTCACCTGACTTGACCGAAAAGGTAACCACATTAAGTATTTAGATGTTTGAGCAATGCAACAACTTCGTTTGGAATGCGCGGTTTAATTTTTAATGAAGCGCCGTTAACAGAAATAACACCGGTCCTGATAGGAGCAAGTAATTGAATAACCTTCTTTATGCTTAAACCCGTCATAGCCTCAATGCATCTGGCAACGGCTAATGCCGCAAAAACAACTGTTAAATGGGCGTCTATTGAATCGCGTTTGCGATGGAAAATCGGTCTGGCTTTCAGGTCTGATTTTGACATCCTGAACGATTTTTCAACCTGGAAAAGCTGATGGTATGCGTCTATCACTTCCTGTGCCGGAATACGCAGATCAGTAACGTATCCCTTGATGCCTGCCTTGCGGCGTGCCTCCTCGACTAAGGTGACATTGATTTCCCGTGTATCACCCTTGATAGTCAGAAATCGGTTACGCTTAATATCCGCTTTTTTATCCACCATCTTCTGCGCTTTTGCTACAGTCTTCTCGATGTTTGAAAGATCCAGGGCGGCACGCTTTTTTCGGTATTGATAAACAACACGCCGCTTGGTTCTTTTGCCATCTACTGTAACATTAATGCTCGACTCGAAGATTTGTCCGTCTTCCAATGCGGCACCTTCTGTGCAAATATATTCCTTGATCTCGTAAGGAGTTTTCGCCAGTCTTGAACCTATGATATAGTGATACCCCAACCGCTCTAGTTCTGCTATGTTAGCCGATGAAAGCATTGCTGCATCAGCTGTGACTGTGATTTCTTTTAAGCCATGGCGTTTTTTAAATCCTTCCAATACGGGGAGGAGCGTTTTGACTTCGGCACGGTTACCTTCGAAGCTCTGTATCTCAAGCGGAAACCCGGTGCAATCTACCAGAAGACCAACCGTGATTTGTGGATCAAGTCTACGCTCTTTAGATAGACCCGCTTTGCGATATTCGTCTTCCTTTTGTATTTCAAAGTACAGGGTGGTTACATCGTAAAGAACGAGCTTCAGTGTTGACGGTTTCACATATTTTAAACAAGCTTCGCTTACAATCTCTCTGTATCCCCTACCGATAATATTACGCAGACAACGATGAATCCCCGAATTAGAAGGCGCTTCAAGATCCAGGTCTTTAAGCACGCGTATCGTATCCAGCTTAGATGCAGGTTCTATTATGCGGGCAAGAACAAGCTGTTTGAACACAGTATCCTCGATACTTCCAAAATTAAGCTTGTCATATACACCAGATAAAGTGTCCCACAATAACTCAGAGTATGATTTTTCTAACCGCAGATCAGCATATCCGTCAAGTACTGGCTCTTCGAAGTCAAGGGTGAGCTGCCCTTCGTGCATTTTTTCATGCGCTAAGGCGACAAGTATTTCAAGTTCTGCGTCGTTATGTGCCGTACCGATATGCTTAAGACCGATGACTTTGCGGCCTTGCTTATATATTATTTGCACAGCAGTCGCGCCGCTTTTGGTTTTCTTTTTCCTTATGAAGCTGCTCATATGACAATAATATAGTTTAATTCCATCAGTGGGAAGCAAAAAGGTAACCACATTTTCGGATTAAGCTATATTAACAACGCCTTAGTATTGGCGTTTACGCCCATCGCAGTTCTAGAATAATTTGATTTGCGGTCAAGTCAGGTGTTACGGTGATAGATCCATTTGCATATTCCGGTGCGGCGGAGCCGCAGTTCTGGCGAGTGGGGAGCAAACCTTCCGGAACTGATGTCACAAAACTTAACTCAGTCAATCATATGCAATTGGCTTTTTCCTCTGTTAAAACCCCGCGGTTATTGATTAACACTATCCGATTAGGGAAATATCTCAGCGTTGATTCCTCGTGATCTGCAACAACTATTGTCTTTCCTTTTTGTGTCAACTCATTTAAAGACAATATGATGGAA
>JAAYJG010000520.1 GCA_012523055.1 Ruminiclostridium sp.
CTCTGCTTACGGGTCGCTCATTGCTGGATTTTGCTTCGTAAAATCCTCTGCTTACGGGTCGCTCATTGCTGGATTTTGCTTCGTAAAATCCTCTGCTTACGGGTCGCTCATTGCTGGATTTTGCTTCACAAAATCCTTTACTTACGAAAATATCGTTCATTGGCCTTGCGGCCTTCCTCTATCTGTTTAAAGTAATTCTTTCGGTTATAATAGGAAGAACGGCGTGTTTTCATACGCTTGAACATGTCGTCGCCGAAGAAGAGAAGATAATTCGCTAAAGAAACAATGGCGGCAATTTTTTGAGGCCAGGCGGCAAACAGAACCGTAAATCCAATAAATGCAAGGTTAAGCCAGGCCATATATTTCATTTTAACGGGCAAAAAGAAAAACAGCAGGATCTCATAATTGGGGTACAAGTATGCGAAGGCTAGAAACAGTGAAAGATTCAAATGAATGTTAGTGGTTCCACCAGTAATAAGCGCTACAATTGTTGTTGCAAGCATTCCCGTAAAGTAATAAACATTCAAGCGGAAGCTTCCCCATTCCTGCTCCAGTGTGTTACCGATCATGTAATAAAAATAAACCGTTAACAAAATAAAGAAAATGTTGTCAGTCGGGGGTAGAAAAATATAAGTGATAAGCCGCCAAACCTGGCCCTTAATAACAAGGGATGGGACAAGGGTTAGATACGCAGGGAGAGATGGTACCATAAAGCTTATCAGAAAAACTGCCAGGTTCCCTGCAGCAATATAAATCGCCAGATTTCGAATTGCAAATTTCCCATACTTTCTGTCAAGCTTGTCAAGAAATTTAAGAAACATTGAAGTTCTCCTTCCATAGGGTTATCGTTTGGTGATATGGTTGCGAAAGAAATAAACAATAAACCTGTTATGATGTAAACCACCATTTACATCAATGGAGGCTCTATAGCGGAAGCATGATTTTCACCGTTGCTTTAAATTCTATTCGAATTTAAGGATTTTTTCAAGCCTTGGATGAAATGTTTGGGTAATAAAAAGTTACTATTGTTACTCCTGTGAAACCTGCCAAGGTTTCGTGTTGTCTGGCGGCACCTGGGTCGTGGGAGACTGTTCACAGGTAAACAGGCGCAGCCTGCTGAACGAAGTGAAGAATCTTCGCATTACTCCTGACAAGATCCTTCGCTGCTTTCAAGATAAACGCTCATTTCATATCTCTTCTTCCATTTCTTCTCCCATGGAAATATAACGAGGCCCGATGGGCCCCCGCCCCACCTCTTAACGTATTTTCAGCTAAGGGCTGAAAAACGTGTGGTGGCAGGTACCGATTACCTTAATCAGGCAGCGAGCATATCTCACGCCTCGATATAACGAAGCTGAAGCTTCGTTGTTGCAGTGTGATGGTTTTGCTAAAGCAAAACCTGCCGTTGCAATAACAGTGTGTTGCGATTGCAAGCAATCGCTTCCGTTGTTATAATCTAAAAGTAATAAGGCTCTAACGGGAATCTAATGCGGATTCTGTAGTATTATTTCAAATGCCGGAAACATTCATAAACACCGCAGGAGGATTCTGTTATGAACCATCATCAAGTGAAGGAAAAAAGCTGTGGATTCATAAAAAAAGTCAGAAAATATGAGCATAAGTATAAAGTGTTTTCGTTTTTGGGAGCAATTTTCTGCCTTTCCATGCTGATACTTCTAGTAAAAATACAGGCATCGGAAAATACAAGCAATCAACAGATTCAATTGAACCAGGCCACGCACGACATCATGAACACGACCTATACTCCTGGTTGTGCGGTGGTTTTTGTGAATGGCATTAAAACGGATTATTTCAACTATGGCTACAGCGATTTAAAGAGTAAGCTGGAAATCAATGAACATACCCTTTTTATCATCGGCTCAAATTCCAAGGCCTTTACCGGCCTGGGCATTCTTCTGGCCGAAAGCGATGGCCTGCTTCGTCTAGATGATAACGTTTCTGCATACATTCCATGGTTTAAAGCTTTTTACCAAAAAGAAGAAACTGAGATCACCATACGTCAGCTATTAAGCCACACCAGCGGAGTGCCCTATAATGCAATGTTTCATTGTATTCAGGGCGATTATGATGGAATCCTTGAAGAGGAAATCAAGACTATCAACCCATGCAATTTATCCTTTGCTCCGGGTACGGCTTTTGAATATGTAAACCATAATTACATTTTGCTCGCTTATATTTTACGGACTGCCACCGGAGAAAAATATGAGGATTATATACAAAAGAATATTCTGGATCGTAGGCTGAATAAGGATAACCGGAGCGTGGAACGCTCTAATGCGGGCGACCCACAAAAAAAGAACAAACCCAAGGGTTTGTTCTTTCTTAAAAATAAGACTCCAGCGAACCTTTATCGATTCAATATCCGGCTTTCACTTTCTTCTGAGGACATTTTCGTCTCCTGAACCAAACCTTTCCGAACCATCCGCTTTCAACCTGATTCCTTCTGTTTTCTTTCCCGTCTGCCTCGTCTTCCGGTAGAAACCTTTTAGTCTCTGCTTTCAAACTATGCTCTGGTTCCGAACCCTTCCACAACCTTGTTTATTTGCTTCCTTTTCGAACCCGATCTCATTCACTTGATATAGCGGAGGTTCATTCGCTTTCGCGACCAAACTTTTCCACTGTCCCCCCGTATAATATACACTATACGGAAGCTTCTGCCCTTTGATATTGTTTCTTAGGTATTCCCTGGAGTCTGCTTTTATTCTACATGAACCTTTTAAAAAGATCAAATTCAAAAAAAGCCGTATACAGTTATTTGTGCAAAATAGATAAAACTTTCTTCAATTTGCTCTTCGGAACTGGTTAATTTAGCTTTTTTCAAATTCGAGAAATATTCTAAACACCCTCAACAATTTGTGGTATAGTATTTTAGAGGAAGGTGGTTGCGTTGCCCATTATTACGATATCAAGGCAGGATGGAAGCCTTGGGGATGAAATAGCGGAGCAGTTATCCGCTAAACTGAACATGGAGCTTGTTGGAAGAAAAACGGTTATATCAGGCTGGTTGTCAGAGGTGGCAAGCAAATATCAGCTGCACATGCTGGAGGAGAGTCCAAAGTTTTATTTGACAGATTTTATGGATGGGCTAACATTTAAGGAGTACATCGAGATGAAGCTTCTGGAAGCAGCCGAGAGTTCCTCCATGATAGTAGTTGGTATGGGGGGGCAGCTCATATTCCAGGAGCATCTGCAATCGCTCAGGGTCAGGATTGTAGCCTCCGAAGAAAACAGAATCCAGCGTTTCGCGCATAAATATGGCATTGCTGAAAACGAAGCCCAACGGCTGATAACGCAAAGCGACAAGAAACACAGAAAATACCTGTTCACGCTGTACCAGGCTGAATGGGACGATACCCTTGCTTTTGATTTGGTGTTGAACACCGATAATCTGTCAGTGGAGCAATGTGTGGAGATGATCGCCGGATATGTCGCATCAAACCAATTCAACATATCCCGCGAAAAAACAAATATGGAGAATAAAATAAATGCAGATGTGTGTTTCAAGCATCCGGCCGAGGTCGAATTCGCCAGGATTTTGGACATGTATGGCATTGAATGGCAGTATGAACCAAGAACCTTTCCTGTGAAATGGGATGCTGAAGGAAATGTGACGATGGCTTTCAGCCCTGATTTTTATCTGACAAAATTCGATACCTATATCGAGATCACCACGATGGAGCAAAAATATGTCACAACAAAAAACAAAAAGGTAAAGCGACTGCGGGAGCTCTACCCGGATATCAACATCAATATTGTCTACAAAAAAGATTTCCATACATTGCTCAAGCGTTTCGGCTTCAGCGGAGAGGATGAAATCAATGAATTTAACCGGAGTTAAGAACACTATATTCAGCGAAGATGTGATCCGGAACAGGATACAGCAGCTGGGCAGGCAGATCAGTGACGATTACAGAGATAAAAACCCTGTATTAATCAGTGTTTTGAAGGGAACGATGTATTTTACCGCTGATTTGACAAGGCAGATGGATATCCAAATGAACATTGATTTCATGTCAATCGGCGTCTACCCGGGTATCACCAAGAATACAGGTATTGTCCGCATTAACAAGGATTTGGACATCAATATCACCGGCAGGCATGTCCTGATGATTGAGGATATCATTAATACAGGCCTGACCATGGGTTATCTTGTGCAAAATATGGAGGCCAGAAAGCCTGCCAGCATCAAAGTATGCACCCTGCTGAACAACCCGCATAAGCGGCTGATGAATATTCCGCTGGAATATGTGGGCTTTCAGGTTCCTGATATCCTGCTGGTGGGTTACGGCATCGATTATAACCAGGAGTTCCGGCATCTTCCGTATATCGCTGAATTTGATGAAAGCATGTACGTAAATCGGCAGAACTAAATAGATGATTTCTGCGTCAGCAACTGAATACACCTTATAGCGCACTTGTGGCATACATCTGTGTCTTCCTTTGTTTTGCTTTTATACCATGAAAATTTCGAGGTTATCATGAAAATTGATCGTTTACTGGCCATAGTGACCATATTGCTGCAGCAGGAGAGGGTGACCGCACCAGTTCTCGCACAAAGGCTTGAAGTATCCAGAAGGACGATTCACCGGGATGTGGATGATATTTGCAAAGCGGGAATTCCCATTGTCACAATACAGGGGGCAAACGGAGGCATTTCCATTGCAGAAGGCTTCAAGCTGGACAAAAATGTATTTACCGCCGATGAGCTTCAGGACATTATAACCGGACTAAACAGCCTGAGAAGCGTATCGGACAATGCTAAAATACAATCATTGATTTCAAAGCTGAATCCCGGGAAAAATACCGATCAGTCCATGGCCGCAAAAATACATATCGACCTCGCCTCTCATTATAAGACAAGCATTACGGACAAAATCAACCTGATCAAAAAAGCAATCCTTGAAAACAGGCTGATATCCTTTGATTACTATTCGGAAAAAGGCAGTTTCAACCGGAAAATTGAACCTTACTCCATATCGTTCAAGTGGGCCAACTGGTATGTGCTGGGTTTTTGTGTGAACAGAAATGATTTTCGTCTTTTTAAGCTGAACCGGATATGGAACCATGGAATACTGGATGAAGGCTTTGTTCCCAGAGAAATCCCCGACCAAAAGCTCGATTTCGACCATTTTTTCGTTGATGAAAACCGTATCACTGTTTTGTTTGATCCTTCAGTGAAGTACCGTATTGTTGAAGAGTACGGTCCTAACTGCTTTGAAACAGAAGAAGATGGCAGGTTAAGGTTTTCAACTGGCTATACCAACCGCGAGTTCATCATCACCTGGGTGATGAGCTTCGTAGACAGGGCTTGCGTGCTGGAGCCGGCCGATGTCGCGCACGAGGTAAAAAAACGTGCGATGAATATTGTCCGGTTGTATGAACAAGACATATAGCTGTCATGTTTCTTAGGCTATTCTGTATAGGAGGGTATTTCAGAAAAATCCCTCCAGGTTCATCAAAGTTGGGACCTGACATCATGGAGGGCGTATGGTAAAGCTTACGAATTACAATGATTTTATTGAACGAGTAAATGAACTGGGTTTTATGGCATTTTCAAACACGCTGCCGGGTTTCCCGTC
>JAAYJG010000521.1 GCA_012523055.1 Ruminiclostridium sp.
AGCAGAATTCAACAAAGCTAAAGACAATTGATGACAAGACCCCTGCAAAGATCTGTTATGGCAACTAAAAAAGCATTATCTGTTTATACAGACAATGCTTTTTTTCTCAGTAACCTGTAGTGCAGAAACAAGGAGGAAATGGTATATTTCCCGTCTATGCTTGTTTATTGAATCTTCTCAAGTGCCACCAGCTCTATGCAGGTACATACGATTTCAATGGCCTGGATTAATTCATTCAGAGGCGGAAAAGATGGAGCCAGACGGATATTTCTGTCCTGCGGATCAATACCGTAAGGATAAGTTGCACCGGCACCCGTTAATGTAACACCGGCTTCCTTTGCTTTGGCTACAACCTTCTTTGCGCAGCCCGCCGTAACATCCAGGCTGATGAAGTAACCGCCCCTTGGAGATGTCCATTCTGCCACATTCAGACCCTCCAGGTTTTTCTTAAGAATCGCGATGACCGCTTCAAATTTCGGTCTGAGGATCTGCGCATGCTTCTTCATGTGAGCCTTGATGCCGTCGTAGTCTTTGAAGAACCGCGCATGCAGCAAATGGTTCACCTTGTTGGGGTTAATGGTTTGTATGGAAATCTGGGAAAGAGTATGGCGGATGTTGTCCCGGCTGGCGGCCATAGCAGCCACCCCTGCCCCTGCAAATGATATCTTGGCTGTGGATGCAAAGATGAATACTCTGTTCGGGTTTCCGGCCTTCTCACATTCTTCCATTATGTTCAGCAATGGGTTTTCTTCATAAAACTGATGCACCGAGTAAGCGTTATCCCAAATAATGAGGAAGTCTTCTGCTTTTGTTTTCATTTGAGCCAGTCTTTTCACCACGGCGTCTGAGTATATGGCACCAGTGGGGTTGCTGTATTTTGGAACGCACCAGATTCCCTTCACGGCTTCGTCGTTACGAACCAGTGCCTCTACAAGATCCATATCCGGTCCGTCGTCCATCATGGGAACTGTAATCAGCTCCATACCGAAAAGCTGACTGATGGCAAAATGACGATCATAACCCGGACTTGGACAAAGGAACTTCACCTTTTCCAGCCTGCTCCATGGCTTTGCGCTCAAAAGGCCGTGATTATATGCCCGTGCGACGGTATCATACATCAGGTTCAGGCTGGAGCTATCCCCAATGATGATTTGGTCTGAAGCTACATCAAGCATTTGGGCAAAAATTCTTTTCATTTCAGGAAGACCGTCCGGCATTCCATAGTTTCTGCAATCAACGCCGTCTTCAGATTTAAAATCGGTAACCTGTGTATACATGCCATTGGACAGATCCAGTTGTTCTTTTGAGGGTTTGCCCCTTGACATGTCCAGCTTCAGGTTTTGTGCCTTATACTGTGCAAAACGGGCTTCCATAGCCTGCTTGCGTTCAATTAATTGTTCTGTAGTAAAACCTTCATACATCTTCATCATCCCCCGATGGTTTATGTTTCATATGGCAAATGGTGAAACAGGCGACAAATCTTTGACGACTGCCTTGTGATGCCTTTATTGATACATCCTGACTGCTGCTGTACCCCATATGCCTGAATTTCCAATTCTACATTATCATAAACCATTTTAATGAATTTTGCAAGTTGGACTTTCAAATAATTCATATTTTTATTTTATGTTTTTCTGCTAGTGGTAATAATGCAGTACTTTCTTTGCCAGGTTTCAATATTACGGCATAATCAATATTAAAAAATGCATAAAGAATGTGATATGGTGAATGATTCTAAACAGCTCATGATATGTTC
>JAAYJG010000522.1 GCA_012523055.1 Ruminiclostridium sp.
GGATTTAGACATTAAAATGGATGACCTGTTTCATTTTGAGTATATGAAAATTCGTTTTGGAAAGCTTCCGAAGGAAAGCTTTGAAAAAATGAAAATGGTGCTGCACAACCAGGACGTGATTGTCGTGCCGATTTCAAGCGATGACAGGGATGTGTGGGTCTCCTGCTTCATGCCGGCGGTCGTATCGGTGAAGATTGACAATATCCTGTCCTCCTTTTATTTTGAAAGGATAAGAATATCCGGAAAAGCCAAAGGATATCCCGCTGATGAGATTGTTTTGATGGAACGGGAGGTTCAAAGGCTGGAAGCGGACATACTTCGCATGAAGGAAGAGCTGAAGCTCATCATCGAAGGTGAGAGTGTCGAATTCGAGGAAACATACACCCAAGCCATATATATGCAGCAGGCCTTTAATGCACGGAAATTCGTCGCATATACCGACGAAACCTTTTATCTGACAGGGTGGATGCCTGTAAAAACTTATGAAGAATTGGTTTCACAGCTGAAGCAACGTCCGGATTTCACCCTGTCGGCGGAAGAACCGCAAGAGGTGCGCGGCCTGAAGCCTCCGACCATTTTGCGAAACAGCAGGTTTTTCAGGCCCTTCGAGGCTATTGTCACCATGTATGGGCTTCCTGCTCATAATGAGTTCGACCCCACCGTTCTGGTTGCCATCACCTATATCCTGATGTTTGGCGCCATGTTCGGAGACGTTGGACAGGGGGCTGTCATCGCCCTGGCCGGGCTGTATCTGTTCTTCGGCAGAAAAAGCAATCTTGGTTGGGTTCTGGCCTGTGTTGGCGTTTCGTCGGTTTTCTTCGGTTTTCTTTACGGCAGTGTCTTTGGGAATGAACATCTGCTTAAGCCCATCTGGAAAGCGCCCATGGAAAACATCACCCAATTGTTGATCATTGCTGTGGGTTATGGAGCGGTTATCATCGTACTGTCCATTGTGATCAATATCATCAACAGCATAAAGGCGAAAGATTACGCGCGCCTGATTTTTGACAGGAATGGCCTTACCGGTCTGGTTTTCTACGCGGGTGCGCTGACGGCTGTACTTATCGCCCTTTCGGGCGGGGCATTATCTGTTCCGTTGGTTGCGGCTGTATTGCTGATTCCGTTGTTGATACTGCTCTTTAGGGAGAAACTGGAAACCGTTCTGTTGAAAAAGCATCATGAACACAGCGGCAGCTTTGTTGAGGGCTTTTTTGAAGTTTTTGAATCGGTGCTGGGCTTTTTAAGCAATACCATTTCCTTCGTCAGGGTATCGGCCTTTGCGTTAAGCCACGCGGGCCTGGTGCTTGCGATCTGGACGTTGTACGACATGGTCGGCGGTATCGTCGGCAAGATTGTGGTTTTAATTATCGGGAACCTTCTGATCATTGGCCTGGAAGGGCTGATTGTCGGAATTCAATGTATGAGGCTTCAGTTTTACGAAATGTTCAGCCGGTTTTTCTCAGGGGACGGCAGGGAGTTCAAACCCATCCGTGTTGGCGGAAAGACCGGACGACAATAAATGAGATCGAATTCACAGGTTTGGAGGAACAGTTATGATTTTTGTGCTGGTTGTTTCAATTTTTTTGGTTCTGTGCATGATAGCCCTTGGAATTGTCTGTATTCGCAGGGGGCTGAAGGGGAAAAACGCAAGAAGGCTGATGGGAATCAATGTGACAGCCCTATTTGGGCTGCTGATCATCACCACCATTGTGTTGATGCCGGTTTCTGTTTTGGCTGCGGACGGCGCGGAAGCCGCTGCAAGTGACGGTGGAGGGCTGAAATATCTGGCAGCGGCTCTGTCCACAGGCCTGGCATGTATTGGCGCAGGAATCGCCGTGGCCGCAACGGGTTCTGCAGCGTTGGGTGCCATCAGTGAAGATTCAAAGCTTCTGGGGAAGACCCTGATTTTTGTAGGCCTTGCAGAAGGTATTGCGATTTACGGGCTGATCGTTACAATCCTGATTTTGAACAGTTAAGGTTGTTTGCATAAACTTACACAATACTTTTCATACACCCTGGAAAGATGCTTCAGCTTCGTCATGTTGCCCATTGGGCGAAAAATACAGGTCAGAAGCTCTAATGAAGGGCATTGAAAAATGATAGTTAAAGGCAGCGAAATCATGAAAATGTTTTTAATCTGTGACAATATGGATACAAAAACCGGAATGCGGCTGGCCGGGATAGAGGGTGTCCTCGTCCGTGAGCAGCAACAGGTGCGCGATGCGCTGGACCAAGCCATACAGGACAAGGATATCGGCATCATCCTGATCAATGAAAGCCTGGCAGATCTTGTTCAGCCAGAGATATTGAACATAAAGCTGAACTTCCAGACGACGCTTTTGGTTGAAATTCCAGACAGACACGGCAGTATAAGGCCGGATGATGTGATCACCCGTCATGTACGTGAAGCCATCGGGCTGAAGATTTGAGGAATGCATATGGATATGGAAAGAATAGAATCGAAGCTGGACACATTTGCGACCATGGTGATCAAGGACGCCACCCATAAGGCTGGAATGCTGCTGGACAAGGCCAGAGCGGAAAACCAGGATCGCATGGAAAATGCCGAGATTTCCTTTCTGCGGGATGCTTACCACAGCATCCATGAGGCTATGAACAAGATAGAAAAGGAAAACAATGAGGTATACTCTGCAAAGCTTTTTGAAGCGAAACAGCTGTTGTATGAAAAAAGGCAGCAGATCATGGATGCTGTCTTTCAGGGCGTACAGGACCGGCTGGAACAATATCGCATGGGCGGGGAGTATCCAGAAAGGCTGGAAGCGTTTTTGCGCAAAGGGCTGAATGAAGTAAAAGCCGGTGAGGTTCAGGTGATTGTCGACAGCAATGATCTGGCTTGTGTTGAACAAATCAAAGGGCGATTAAACCAATCCTTCAGCATCAGCCAAAGTGAAGAACCCCTGATGGGAGGTTGTATCGTGATCAACCAGACCACGGGGTTGATGGCCGATTATTCCTTTTCAACACGGCTGGAGCAGCAACGGGAGGTTTTCCTTGAAAACTCCGGCATGAATATCAACCTTTAGCGCTTTCAAACAAAAAGAATTCCACCAAACGTGTTTTATCCAAAGACTAAAAAACATGATACAGGTGGTGGGAGTACGTCACGAATTGAAGGGAGACCCATTCCGTCTCCAGAGAATGCAGGTGATTGAGATTGAGTGAAACATCCAAGGGAACAATATATGGGATCAACGGCCCTGTGATTCGGGTGCGGGGAAACGAGAGCCTGAAAATGCTGGAAATGGTCCTGGTAGGCCATGAGAAGCTGATCGGCGAAGTGATCCGAGTGGACCAGAATGAAACCATTGTTCAGGTGTATGAATATACTGCCGGCCTGAAACCGGGTGAGCCTGTCATATCTACGGGCAAGCCATTAAGCGTGATGCTGGGGCCGGGGATTATCGGTAACATTTTTGACGGCATTCAACGGCCTCTGGTGACGGTTCGGGAAAAATCCGGTGAATTCATCCCCCGCGGGCTGTCTGTTTCACAGCTGGATCTTGCAAAAAAATGGCCTGTGGAAATGCTTGTAAAACCGGGAGATATGGTTGGGCCGGGAACCAGGCTCGCAAAAGTTCCGGAAACCGATGCGGTCAACCATTATGTTTTGGTTCCTCCCGATGTTCACGGTGAGGTTGTTGAAGCAGTGCGGAACGGGGAGTATACCCTTGTTGATCCCATCGTAAAAGTAAAGAGCGGTAAGGTCGAAAAAGATTTGACGATGCTGCAGGAATGGCCTGTCCGCCAGCCCAGACCCTATAAAAAAAGAATGGAACTGAACGAACCCCTGATTACGGGCCAGAGGGTCATCGATACGCTGTTTCCCGTGGCAAAGGGCGGCACAGCGGCTATCCCGGGCGGGTTTGGCACCGGAAAAACAATGACGCAGCACCAGCTGGCCAAATGGTCCAACGCTGACATCATCGTGTATGTGGGTTGCGGCGAACGCGGCAATGAAATCACGGAAGTACTGGAAGATTTCCCAAAGCTGATCGATCCCAGAACCGGTCAGCCACTGATGAATCGCACGGTGCTCATCGCCAACACATCGAATATGCCGGTTGCAGCCAGAGAAGCCTCCATTTATACCGGGATCACCCTGGCCGAGTATTACAGGGACATGGGTTATGATGTTGCCCTGATGGCC
>JAAYJG010000523.1 GCA_012523055.1 Ruminiclostridium sp.
GAGAGAACAGGGTCTGTTCTGTGTCCTGGAAAAGAAGAGCGAACTTTCTTACCTGGCAACTACTGTTCACACCCACCACTAATAAGTTCATAAGTAGCTTCAGAGGTTTTTGTTTTATCTGAGCGTAGCGGTCATCCTGAGCACGGCGAAGGATCTTGTCAGGAGTAATGCGAGATCCTTCACTTCGTTCAGCAGGCTGCGCCTGTTTACCTGTGAACAGTAACACCTGGCAAGATAATATTCAGTTATAACTGAAAACCATATTGACCTATTTTCAGAAAACCAATATAATTGGATAGTACTGATGAAAACGAAAGGAGCAAAGAAAGTTGATTTACAAAATAGCATGCCATGCAAATGAATATCTGTCCTTTGCTCCGGTTAAACAGTAAGTCTAATCCTTGTGATATAGCATGGATAAAGATCGGAGTTTGTGGCTCCGGTCTTTTTTGATGAAGAGGATATTTAACGAGGCGCAGTTGGCAGGCCTGACAGGAACCTGACACAATCCGATTAAAGATCCTGTGGCTTGGTTAAAAATACTATCAAACAGTTTTACTGCAGAAGCTCATTGCGATGAATAAAGATTTATGAAACAGGATGGTTCTTGAGTCCATGCCAGGAAATCATTGGTTTATCAGGGGGGAAGATTTGTGCAGGCTGTTCATGAAGAAGTTGCTGTAAAAAAGGCACAACCTGTTTTTAAAGCAGTTATACAAGCAACCTATAAGGAAAACTTTGCATTCCGCCATAATATGGCGGTTTCATTGATCACCCAACCCATATACTTCCTGGTGCAATACTTTATCTGGGTGTCAGTTTTTAATGTACATGATACAGTTTCAGGCTTCACGCTAGATACCATGCTGTATTATTTCGCCGTTTCGTCCTTGTTGGGTTTTTTGAACTGGGATGCCGCGGACGGAACGTTGCAGAGGCATATACAAACAGGAAAGTTTATCACCTTCCAGCTAAGACCGGTTTCTTATCTGTATTATGCTTTTTTTGAGAAGGTAGGCCATCGGATTCTTGCTTTCTGGATAGAGTTGCTTCCGATTCTCGGCTTCTATTTGTTGTTCGGTATAAAACCAATTCCTGCTCAACCCTTTTGGGCGCTGATTTCCATCGCGCTGAGCTTTATCCTTGAGTATTTGATCAATTTTATGATTGGAACTCTTGCGTTCTGGCTGGTAAAAACCGATGGTATCCGCCGGGCGGTGATGGTGATTAAGGGTGTCTGTTCGGGTATGTTTCTGCCATTGACCTTGTTTCCCGCAGCTATTCAAAAAGTACTGTTTTTTATGCCCTTCCAGTTTATATCCTATGTACCGGCAAGGGTTTTTATGGGAAGTTACGAGCTGGCCGGGATAACCATGTCCATCCCGCAGGTGGTAGGCCTGCAGGCAATCATGGTGGTTGCAACATTTTTACTGAACAGGTTGATCTGGTTTTTTGGAATAAAGCGCTTCACCGGGGTGGGTGCATGATGGAGGTGAGCCTATGGCTAGTACAGCAGAACTGCCATTGGAAGATAATCAGCAGAAAAAACTGAATCCGTTTTTCCTTTGGTTTAAAATATACTTTCATGGTATGAAAACAGCATTAGCTTCGAGAATGGCCTATCGCGGGGATTTTATCATGAGCATGCTTATCATGATGATCGTCGAATTGTTTGGCCCCCTGGTTACATTGCTGATTTACCGCAACGGTGCATCCTTCCCCGGCTGGCAGCGGCATGAGGTATTGTTGCTGCAGGCGATTTTCCTCCTTTCAAGAGGCATCGCATTTCCATTCTTTATGGGAATGGTTTGGAATACCATCGATCGGGTTCAACAAGGAACCTATGACCTGCTGTTGATTAAACCACGATCCATCCTGCAACTGTCCATTATCACAGCCTTTGATAGCGAAGACCTTGGAAAGCTCGCAGGTGGTCTGATACTGTTTTTATATGCGCTGAAATCAGTGCCGCCACTACCGTTCATCAACTGGGTCACTTTCCTGCTGCTGTTTATATTTTCTCTGGTTTCAATGTTTGCCTTTGGCCTTTTTATGGCTGGACTTGGCATAGTATGGATCGGCAATTACCGGATTTATGAAATATTTATGTCGGTGATGGATTTTGGCTTATACCCCAGATCGATCTTTACCAAGATGTTTCAGACTATCATTACCTGGGTCATCCCTATCAGCCTGTTGGGCTCTCTTCCTGCTTCAGCACTTTTGGGCAGGCCTGAGGAAGGAGTGCTTGGGGCGGTGTTGTGCTCAGTAATCTTTCTGTTTGCGGGGTTGTGGTTTTACCACAGAATGGTACGAAACTATACCAGCGCAGGGGGATGACGTACAAGCCCGGGTTATTAGCAAGAACAATCACTGCAAAGGCAGAGTGAGGAACAGATATGATAAAAGTAGAACAATTAACCAAAACCTATACCTCCTATGAACGCGGAGGCACCTTCAGAGAAGCGCTGAAAAGCCTGATCGTTCGGAAAAAGAAAATCGTTGAAGCGCTGAAGGCTATATCCTTTGAAATAAGCGAGGGTGAGCTGATTGGTTTTCTAGGACCCAACGGGGCAGGGAAATCCACCACGTTAAAAATTTTAACGGGTATTTTGTATCCAACCTCCGGTTCGGTAGATATTATGGGCTATGTTCCCTGGAAGGATCGCAGAAAATATGTGGCGAACATTGGCGCGGTGTTCGGGCAGAAATCACAGCTTCTGTTTGATATTCCGCCGCTGGATTCCTTTTTATTAAACCAGTCCATCTATAATATCCCGGATAAGGCGTTCAAAAAAACCATGAATGAGATGGTGGAAATGCTTGAGCTTGAAGCCATTGTCAGAAAACCAACCCGGCAGCTTTCTCTGGGTGAAAGGATGAAATGTGAGTTCATCATGGCCATGCTGCACCGGCCAAAGATCGTTTTTCTGGACGAACCCACCATCGGGTTGGATGTGATCGCCAAGGACAAGATACGGGATTTCATTCTCGATCAAAACAAAAAGGGAACAACCTTCATTCTAACCACCCACGATCTGGAGGATGTGGAACACCTGGCAAAGCGCGTTATCGTCGTGAACCATGGTGAAATCGTGTTTGACAACTCCATGGAAAAGCTGCGCACCCATTTGGGAGATAAAAAGGCAGTGCATGTAACCACCCGCAAAACCCTTCCTTCACTGGATCAACCCGGAATTTTGATCCGCAAACAGCTCTCAGATCGAGATGCTGAGCTGGAGCTGGATTTATCCAAATTAAAGTTGAACGAGTTTATTAAAAAGCTGAACGAGGAATCCATCATCAATGACTTGTCCATTGAAAGCCTGGAAATTGAAAATATTATCAAGGATTTATACCGTCAGGATTTACACCGGGGACAGGTTCCTGTGTAAATAACCAGAGGGGACAGGTCCCTTGGCTCAATTGAGCCAAGGGACCTGTCCCCTTTGGTTGTCCCCTTCGGCTTATTCGTGGTAGAACAAAGGTAAGAAACCATTCTATCAGGGGAAAGCTATGGAGACGCGAAAGAGAATCATTTTCCATATCGATGTGAATTCCGCTTTTTTAAGCTGGGAAGCATTGGAACAGCTGAAACAAGGCAGTACCGTTGATTTGCGTACCATCCCATCCATTGTCGGCGGGGATCCGTCCAAAAGGCACGGGATTGTTCTGGCCAAATCCATTCCTGCAAAGAAATACGGTATTATTACCGGTGAACCCGTTTTTCAAGCGTTAAAGAAATGCCCCAATTTAACGGTTGTTTCCCCAACCCATCATATCTATTCGCAGAATTCCCGTGCGATGATTGAGCTGCTTCAAACCTATTCACCGGACATCGAACAGTTCAGCATCGATGAATGCTTTATTGATGCAACAGGTCTAAGGCTGAGGTTTGGTGACGATTATAAGGCCCTGGCAGTCCGGATTAAAAACCATATTCACGATGAGCTGGGGTTTACTGTGAACATCGGTATCTCTGAAAACAAACTCCTGGCGAAGATGGCATCCGATTTCCAAAAGCCGGACAAGGTGCATACTCTCTTCCCGGAAGAAATTCAGCAAAAAATGTGGCCAATGCCTGTATCAGAGCTGTTCATGGTGGGTAAGGCCGCAACGGCCAGGTTTGAAATGATGGGCATCAAAACCATCAGCGATCTAGCCAAAGCTAATCCTTCCGTACTGGAGCAGCAATTAAAAAAATATGGGCTAATGATATGGGACTATGCCAATGGACGGGATGACTCTCCCGTCCAGACCCAGGAAGCTGAAGCGAAGGATTTAAGCAATGAAACCACAGTAAGCTTTGATATTACGGATGAGGAAACGGCCAGGCTGTATATTCTTTCCCTGAGCGAGACGGTTGGAATGCGCCTTCGTAAAGCAGGGTTGTATGCCGGTGTAATTGCGATTCACATCAAAAACAGTAATTTTGAGTCTTACTCCCGCCAAAGAAAGCTTGATAATGCAACTCAGGATACCAATGTAATCTTCTCCACCGCTGCCGAACTGTTTGAACAGGTTTGGAAAAGGGACCCGGTGAGATTGATCGGTGTCGCAACCTCTCAACTGCAAAGAGATCCAATCAAACAACTTGACATGTTTACAATGGCTTGTCCAAAGCAGGCCGACAGGGTGAAGCTGGATGAAAGCATCGACAAAATTCGAGAGAAGTATGGTCAGGATTATGTAGTCAGGGGTTCTCTTTTGAATTTCAACCGGAATCAATCGGATAAAAAAACAGGGCATAAAGACGGACATGATTAATTATGCAAACCATAGTTTTTTGCCCTTGGGAAAAATCTGTGATAGAAGGATGGCAGGATGTCCTCAATTTTGAGTACTAAAAAAGCCTTACAAGTATCTCATGATTACGAATTTTATGACATAAAAAACCCTTCAGTACTGGATTGGACCCGTTACTAGAGGAGCGAAAAACAGCCATACTAATTGAAACGCTCCTGTGATTCGCTTCACGAGCCTGGACTCATTACTGAAGGGTTTTGTTGAATCAAGGGTTAGAATTTCCCGCTGTGCCCAGTGGCACTGCGGCCTGAGGAACTGCTGAAAGAACCACCGCCGCCGCCCGAGCTGCTGGTCTCACGCTTTACTTTCTGCACATGTCGATGAAGGAAAATATCTCTCTGGTCGGTTAAAGCCATACTGCCCTCGCGGAAATAAACATTGGCAAGATTCTCCTTCCTCACCGAAATAAGCTGCCCTCTCCAAACGCCAGTTACCGAAAAGGCAATGATCAATGCCAACGCCAGGGCGATTGCCCCTCCGATAAAGCGATATTTTCGAATCTCCTCAGCGGTTTTAGGGATATTACCCTCATCATAAGGGGTGCCAGAAGCTGCTTTTGCAAAAAAATCATCCACTGCGTCCGCATAGGATATAAAGGCCTCATAGTACTGATCTTCTTTCAAATAGGGTACTACCAGCTCGTCCAGATAATCCTGTCCGTAAGAGGTAAACACTTCCAACCCGTACCCGAAGGAGGCAAATCCAAAATCTCTGTCTTCCATGGCCAGAAGCAGGATGGCACCATCGATATCATTGCCGTAACCAAAACCGTTTTGCTCAAAGAAGTCGGCGGCATACAGCCTGGCTTCCCGGTAATCAAGTGCCGGAACCACTGCAACCACCGTGTCGAACTGATTTCTTTCACTGATTTCGTCCAGCTTTGCAGTTAAACTTTCCGCTTGTTCAGAGGTTAACAGGCCCATGTCATCGATATAACGAGGCAGGTTTTCACCCGCGGGTACGCGAGCCAGGTCCTGCAAGCCGGCTGCTGATTGTGACGATAGAAAAAGCGCCGCATTCAGTTGATTTTCTGCAGCCATCGCAGCGGTTGGCAGTAAAACTGCGATGAATAATATGGTTAGAATGACTGCCATAAAGAAACGATTCTTTCTTTTCATCTCCACACCCCCCTACAACAGGCTGACGATAATTTGAGAAATGACTAGCAGTGCGGCTGCAGAAATCCCAAATATCTTTAAAAGCCATGACCGATAAGCCGCCTTGTCCAAAGGCAGGTCACCGGCGAACTTACCTGTCTGACCATTCATCGCGAAGATGAAGTTTTTACCCCCCCAGCTTGTGGATAACAACCATACCGGCAGCAGGGCGTAACGGACATTGTTGTTTTTCAGCTGCATGTTTGTATGTACAGGTATCACTGAATTATAGCCGACGACGGTGCTTCCGAACGCTGCAATGGCACTGTTCTTTACACGGTCATTGGCGCGTGGGCTGCATTGGTTTGCATCCACATCATATTTGTTGGCAAGATATCCAGCCAGGTATGCTGTTTGAAAATCTACCGCCTCAGATGTATGAAAGGGCTCTATTGATTCCATCAGGGTGTCGTCAATCGCTTGTGAACCGTCCACGGGAATCTGGTTAAATCCGATATCCCCGGCACGCAAAATACGAAACTTTGAAGTTTCAGTATAACTGTAGTTGCTGTCGCTCCATCGGCGGATTTTTGTTGCATCATACTGAATATGAACATTGGCATCGGCATCGAAAAGCCAGAATGGAACATAAACCCCCTTTACTTCTTCCAGGTGGTTTCTGTCTTTAAACACGCCGGGCAGCAGCCTTTTACCAACATAATGCTTTTGCAGCGCATCCAGAGCTTCCTTCTTACCATACTTAAAAGGTATCACCATATCGGGACGCAGCATTCCGGCAAATTTGGAAGTGATCACCACCGGGTTGCCACAAAAAGGACAAGAGGTTGCACCCAATGTCTGGTCTGCAATGATCTCTCCGCTGCAAGACTGGCAGCTGTACATCACCATGCCCTCTTGTTCGCTGTTCTGCCATTCATTGCCCTCATAGCCCCATTCAATGGATTCCGGTTTCTGTTCCTGATTCAGTGTCTCATCCATATCATTCAGTGCTGCAATGTCCATCACCGAATCGCAATATGGGCAAACCAACTCTTGCGTTCCGGGATTATATTGAATCGCTCCGCCGCAATGAAGGCATTTATACTCTAACATCGCCATCGATCATTCCTCGCTTTCCTAACCATATTGAAATGAACAGCCTGCATCCAATGCCTTATCCCGAAGATCAGGTACAGACAGTTCGGACTTATCGCCAAGAAAAAATACCAACCCTCACCGACCCGTATAACTTCATTCCCAAAGCACGGGCTGCAATGGGTGGAAACCCGTATGGTTACAAAGCAAACACAAAAAAGGCTGTTGTGGGATACAAATACAAATGACCATCGGGGTCTGCTTCAATCACAGACCCCAATGGCTTTACGATTCCAGGGCTTTGGTTTTTCTTAGCGAACAATATCATTTCCGCCGGTTACTTATTGAATATCCCCGTTATCAAAGGGGTCACCGCACTCGGGGCAGAACTTGGGAGGATTGGCCTTATCCTTAGGTTCCCATCCACACTTATCGCATTTGTACTGTGGAACGCCTGCAGGCTTGGGCTTACCACATTCGGTGCAGAACTTTCCTTTGCTCTTCGTTCCGCAGGAGCAAACCCATCCGTCCGCCGGTTGCGGTTTTCCGCATTCGGTACAGAATTTGCCCTTGTTGCCTTTGGTTCCACAGGAACACACCCAACCCGAAACTGCCTCAGTTGCTGGAGCGGAAGCAGGTGCAGATGCAGATGCCTGCTGCTGGCCCATTGCGAACAGGCTTTGTGCGTTCATACCGCCTGCATTTGCAGCCATGTTCATGCCCATAAAGCCCATTGCTGCGCCGGCACCCTGGTTTGATGCCGCTGCCTTCATCGCATCGGCCTGTGCACCGACCAGCGTTGCAGCCGCCATTGTAGGATCGCGCATAACGGCGTTCTTTTGCAGATCCTTAATCATCTGCTCGTCTTCTTTGCTGGCATTGACTGAGCTGACACCCAATGAAACAATTTCCAGGCCGCGAAGATCACGCCACTTCGAAGATAACACTTCGTTGAGCGCGTCGGCCAGTTCCATTGTGTGACCAGGCAGAGACGAATAGCGAATACCCATATCTGAGATTTTTGCAAAGGCAGGCTGAAGCGCGGTCAGAAGCTCGCTTTTCAGCTGTGCGTCAATGGTGCTGCGCACATAAGATGTTTGAATATTACCGCATACATTAGTATAAAACAAAATGGGGTTTGTAATTTTATAGCTGTACTCTCCAAAGCAACGGATGGCGATGTCAATGTCCAGCCCGATGTTTTTATCAACAACACGGAAGGGGACAGGGTTCGCGGTGCCGTATTTATTGCCGATGAGTTCTTTTGTGTTGAAATAATAAACGCGTGTATCTTTACCGGGGATGCCGCCAAATTTGAATCGCTCCCAAACGCTCTTTAATGCAGCAAGCGCATTGTCCTTGAATGCACCGCCGGCAAAAAGTGAAGGTTCTCCGCCCGCATCGAATATGTATTCACCTGGTTCTGCGCACACGTCCAGTATTCTGCCCTGTTCGACAATGATCATGCACTGCCCGTCTGCCACGGCGATCGTCGAGCCGGTTGAGATGATATTGTCTTCCGCTTTTGTGTTGGAAGAACGGCCGGATACGCGCTTCCACCCTTTTATCGCCAAAACATCCTCCGGCAAGGCTTCGCAGTAGAAAAATTCCTTCCATTGATCGGCAAGGACACCACCTGCCGCACCTAACGCAGCTTTAATTAATCCCATGTTCGTTCTCCTTTCCATAACCTCGCTTTTAATTAGCGCACCTGACTATAGTATAATAAAAGAAGGCATTGCTTTGCAAGCCAAACTGCCTTCTTCTCTTAAAATAGGATATAGAATTTGTTAAATGCCCTAAAACCCTGCCTATGTAATACCTCGTTTTTCACCTCCTTTAGGGAGATGCCCGCTTAAACAGACTTTCCGGGCCGGCTCCTAGAACATCACTGTCCCAGCGCTTCCGTCAACTGTAACCATCTGCCCGCTTGCGATGGCACGGGTGGCCGTACGGGTTGCCATAACCGCAGGTATCCCATATTCCCGGGCTACAATACTGCTGTGGCTTAAAGGACCTCCAATGTCGGTGACCACGGCGGAAGCTTGTGAGAACAGAGGAGTCCATGCCGGTGTGGTTGTTACGGCTACCAATACGTCTCCAGGCTTAAATTTGACGAAATCCTCCTGGCCAAACAGGACACATGCCGGTGCAGTTACGACACCTGCGCTGGTGCCTGTTCCACTAAGCACCGTTTTTCCGTTGACTTTCTGCGACTCCTTTCCTCTAAAAAGCGTAGATAGTTTATTTTTTTCAGGAAGACTGATCGGTGGCGTTAGCTTTAGCAGCTCTTGCCTGCAAGCTTTACGTATTTCAATCTTTTCTTTTGGGAAGGGTATTGAACGCTCGCAGCTTAGCTGGTCCACACACTCTTCCACTTCATCCTTTTCCAGCCAGTAGAGGTCATGAGGCTGCGACAGCACTCCTTTTTGCACAAGCCTGCGCCCTAAGTCCTCCATCATTCGGTGTATCACAGGATGGCCCATCCCCATGATGAAAATACTGTCCTCCCGCATCGGGCCGGTTGATTGTGCCCAATGCAGTAATTTGACAAAAAGGAATTTTCGTAAGCCCCGGATTCTCTGAAGAACTGCATTTTCAGCATGTTCCCTCTTTTCAACAGCTTTTTTCTGCCTGCTCCAGGGGCTTTCGCTTTTTCCGGCAAGGAAAGCCCGAAGGGCTTCAAACACTGGTTCCGGCGCGTCACCGGGCGTGGGAGATACAAGATCAAAATCATAGGCGGTACGTCCATAAAGCGTGAAATAATTCTTCATTTTTTCCTGCCAGTCGTTCCATGCCTTTATGTCCGGCATATCTGGGAATATTTCGCTAAGGTAGTCTGCTGCAAGCTTATCCGCCGACGTTTTCAACAGGTGATCCATGAGGGTTGGCTGCGTCCGGCTCCACTCGCTGATATCAAACAGCAGCTTATCAGCGGAGAGACTGAGTGTGTCAAAGCCCATTACAAATGCCGAAGCCTGGGGTTCCTCTTTTCTTCGAACGAAACCATTGTAGAACTTTGTGAACAGAATTTCACTGGTGGATGCTGCCGGAAGAGTGGTTTGAATATTGGTAAAGTATTTGCAGGCAGCAGTAAAGACTACCCGTATACCATCCATTAATTCAGATGGGGAAAGAGCTGCAGGCTTTTTGTTTTCCCATTCATTCACCACATCGTTGAATTCATCCCGGGCTTTCTCAAAGCGTGGAACACTGCCGCACATCACCTGACGGATCATCCGGGGAGAGAAGGAATTGATGATAAGGTGGAGGATTTTTGTTCTAACACAGCTGTAAACATAGCCATTCACCACTTGATAAATTCCTTTCTCGGGGGTTAATGCAGGGGCGCTTCGCCGGAAGGTAAACTCGAAAAGGCTGTGAGCCGTTTCATTGATAATCTCCAGCCCCCATGTTCCGAAAAACGGAGTTACAGGGCTGGGAATATGCTCGGCAAGGCTTCCCCGGGCACAAAGAACCTTGTTTTCTTGAGGCGTCCAGTCGGGCGGTAGCATCGTAATCGGACGTGCCTGGACGATAAACAGTTTTCCCTTCTCAACAGCCCACTCTACGTCCATAGGCATCTGATACAATTCTTCAATGCAAGCTGCTGTATCAATCAGACTATGTATTTCTTTTTTCGCTAATACCGGTTTTCTTTTCATCGCTTCGGGAACGGAGATTTCCTTTGTGCCCTGTTCAGTGCGGACGGTCATCAGCTTTTTCTCAGTAGTTTCACGGCTAACTGTCGCTTTAGTATCCTTCCTGACAGCAATCGTATCCGGGGTTACAAGGCCTGAAACCAGTGATTCGCCTAAACCCCATACAGCGTTGATAAGAAGCTCGTTACGCCGCCCATTTAGAGGGTTTGCTGTGAACATGACCCCCGCTGAGTCGGCATCAACTAGTTTTTGTACAACTACAGCCAGCGCAATGGATTTGCTGTCGATTTTATTTTTAACACAGTAGGCAATAGCCCTTGCTGTCCACAGGGATGCCCAGCATTTTTTCACACCGGCCAGAACTTCAGTTTCTCCATGAAGGTTCAGGTAGGTTTCCTGCTGGCCCGCAAAGGATGCATCGGGCAGATCCTCTGCCGTGGCAGAGGATCGTACAGCCACAGAAGCCCCCTGCAGGAGTTCGTAACCTTTTGCGATGGCTTCCTTTACCGCAGAGGGAATCCGACCCTTTTCAAACAACTGGCAGATTGACCGAGAAGCGGATTCAAGGGCTGCGGTATCAGCTGGGTCAGCACTCAGCAGAATTTTCTGGATTGGTGTTTCAAGATTGTTTTCGCCAACGAAACAACGGTAAGCATCTGTAGTAATGTGAAAGCCGTCCGGGACAGGCAGCCCCGCAAGCAGCATTTTAGACAATGACATGCCTTTGCCCCCAACGGTTTCCAGGCTGGCGTCACTGGTGGAAAGTGGAATGACATAGTTCATATTCCTTCCCTCCCTGATAAAAGATACAGTTTCTTAAATGGAATCACTTGAAAATATGCAGTCCGTTTAAAAAGATATCCATAGCGGTGCACAGCATCTCTCGTGATTCCCCGCTTGGCCGTGTGGCAAAGCATATAGTGATAAGAGAATTCATCATCAAACGAGCTGTAAACAGCGTATCCACTTTGCGGAACAAACCCTTTTGAATACCTTCTTCAAGGATACTCCTCATCAGATCCTGATACTTGTGTCGAACAGTTTGTATCTGTTCCTGGTTTTCAACGCTGAAGATAGCGGGCTCGGTGTTCATTAGCGTGATTAGAACTCGGTTCTCTTCCAGAAAACCCAGCTCAAGCTCCATCAGTTGATAAAGCCGGTTATACGGTGGTTCGTCCAACTTGGCAATTTCAGTAGCCTTGCGGAGTATAACGGTTATTTTCTCTTCAAGTGCATAGGTAACAATTGCATCCTTTGTTCCAAAAAAGTCATACAGGGAGGACTTGCCCATCTCAAGCATCTGCGCCAGCTCGCGCATGGATGCACCTAAATAGCCCTTCTTGCTGAACAACTCCATGGCGGTTTCTGCAATTTCCTGCTTACGTTTTGATAGTTCTTCAGGGGTTAATGGTATTCCCTTTGGCATTGCTTATCCTCCTTAAGCGACCAGCGGTCGCTTCTGATCCTATTATAAAGCGACCGATGGTCGTTTGTCAATTGGCTTCAATAAAATAATTATTGCAACACACCATTATGCCTGGGCGAGAGATATGATGGCTCATAGCCAAAAACAGACTATGGAAAATTGGCTGTGACCCTATATATCAGAGAGTCATTGAATGCCTTTTCATCGGTTTATTTTCGTGATATAATATTCGCAGCAGATGTCTCCGATAATGGGTTATAAATGTTTTTTCGACAAATAACATCATGGTACATTATTGAGGTTTCTGCTACATTTCTTTGGGTTAAAATATTAGTTTTTCAAGGTTCTAAGCCTGTTTTGTAAGTACGAAGTTTGAGTTAAATAATTGAAATGGTTGTATGACATGACAAGGCGGACGGCAGCAAGACCCAGGAGGTATCCGTTATGAACCAGTCAATATGCTGTTTTATCTATATACCGTTCAGTCTGCCCACACCAGTAACAGAGAAGGAGCCAGTGCATCATGAAATATTGTAGAAATTGTGGAACAGCGCTCAATACTACAGCAAAATTCTGCAGAAAATGCGGTGCGACGCAACCTCAAAGGACGCACAAGCCTGCGCAAGACAACAGCAATATCCGAAGCAACCTTTGTGCGTCCTGTGGTGCTCCGCTGCAAGAGGGGGTAAATTTTTGCAGACGTTGCGGAAAACAAGTTACAGCGACGACAAAACCTGTGCAAATCCACACATCAATAGAGATACCTATAACTCCCGGAGCAAAGGTTACCATATCGGATCAACCGCCGGTGGGAATAGAGATACCGTCAGCTCCTGGAGCAAAGGTTTCCATATCGGATCAACCGCCAGCAGCGCTTGGATTCATGCAGGGTGGTTTGGCTGCTTTGACATCTCCTGGTGAAATGGTTCTGGGTGATTTCTCTAAAAGTGTTGAAGAAGCAGTCGGGGTGCTGGCGGACAAGGTTAAAAAGAGCACCCTCGCAGTGCTCGGTTCAGGTCTTATCAGTACGATCGGGAATATATTCAAAATTTTCACCTCGGTAAAGGCCTTGCTTGCAACGCTCATTGCGGGGGGGTTTTGGGCGCTTCTTCCCATTCTCGTCAATCAAGGCGTTGATTTCCCCCGATGGTTCACTATGCTTACCATGGCAGGAGGAACAGCAGGAAGCACCACAGGCGGTGCCGCGCTGTTCCTGGGCCGGTTTTCATTGATTAGTGGGCTTGCCGCACTTGGGAAATTCCGCTCTAAAAACAAGCCGGAGAAGCTCACGGGCGGAAGAAATATATTATTTCTGGTTGGATTCAGTCTGGCGCTGACCATTGGTTCTTTTGCAGCAACAGCCAACTTTGTTGGAGCCGCGGCGATGGCAGTCTGCTCCCTCGCTGCCGGCAAAGCACGAGAAGGTTTTTTATGGGATCTGGCCTCTTCCTTGGGCCGTGACAGTGATGCGAAGCTGTTCATCAATGGAGCGTCAGCGGGTTTTTCACTGGCTGCCCTGCTGGGTGTCGGCTTTATGGCATCCTACGGTTTTGGTGCCGGTGCGGCGATGTTCATCCTCTTCGCCCTGTTCGCGCTGTTAAGCAAAAAGAAAGCCGGTGGAGCAGCCCTGATGCTGCTCGTATTTCTCACTTCGGCTGTGTTCAGTTTTTCCACAAGAGCTGCAGAAGCTGAATGGGTTCTGTATGATACACGGGTGGATGCTTCAGACAGCACCGGAACCCTTACTGTGACCGATGGAGAGGACGCTGTTCTTGCAACTGATACCACCACCATCACACTGACCTCCTCAAACACCGCAGAAATCTATTATGGCATGCTCGGTAAGACTGTAGAGGTGCAATGGGAAACGCCGCCATCCTCCTTCCCTGTTGATGAAGACCTGCATATCGCATACAGCGGCAACGATGGTTTCGATACGAGAACCATATACGGCACCTTTGGTGACAGTGAAAGCGCTGGGATCACTGCAGACCCAATGAATCTGCCGTTTTTTATGAGTTCAACCGGAGTAACCTGCAGGGTTCCAATGTTCCAAAACCACAATGGCCCGCTGTTCATCACAATCAACATAAGCAGTCGCTCCATGAGCGGAGCGAAGCTTACGGTAACGTATGAGTATCGGCGTTCCAAGCCTGCTGCTCCTGCGGGCAGCGTAACTGTAGATACCTGGGCCGGTGATGTTGCCGGTGACGATGAAAGCTCGGCTGCAGAGATCCCGGACGGGATTGTGGATGCAGTGACAGGCGCTGCGGCGGCAGCATCGGCTGCAGGCGGAGCGGTGAAGAAGGGTAAAAAACGAAAAGATCCCAAAGAGGAAAAGGCCAAGCCCAGAAGCATCTACCGGATGATTCTGACTAAGAACTTCGGTGACACCCTTGAATATGATGCCGACCCGGTGCCGGTCTACGCACGAATCGTTGAAATCATGCCAAGTGGCTATACTGTCGAGCGCCGCGATCTGACTGCGCGGATCAGTATTTTTTCTGCCGGGATTCTGGATGTGTCGCCCTGCACAATGGCGGGAGACCATATGGGTGCCATGGTGAGTGTGAAGACCACCGGCAATATGGAATTAAAAAGCACAGAACAGCTTTGTGTGCGCTTTAACGGCCCTGAGGGTACCTTCCAGAATAATATCACTTTCCGGCTTATCAAGAGAGAAATCCTGTTTTCACAGGATAACATCACCTTCCCAGCCAACTATAATTATTCGGCACGTCTGCCCTTCGCCATCATCGGGCTGAGTGATGGCGCAGCTGTAACCGCGGATATTACACCGAAGGGCGGTTTTTCCCTGTCCCTTGAACGCGACTTGGAAGATAAAAACCTGTGGTATGCAAATATCACAGAAACCGGCACGACTTCAAAGCCCGCCGGTACCTTTGAACCTTTCACGTTGCACGTAAACGCTGTGGACAGCAACAGGCAGCTGGACGGATACCTGGATGTATTCCGCTTCCATACCGGACTTTCTGTGAAGATCGCAAACAGCGATATTGCTTGTTATCTGAAGGATGGCAAGCCTGCGCGCACCCGGATGACGATGACTCTTTTCTCGTGGAATGACGAGACCCATGAGGTTATCCGTGCATTGCCCATACCAACAGGGTTTGACGTAAAAGCCGAGACCGGTGATATCTGTGATAAGCTCAAGCTTGGCTGTGAAGCTGAGGATTCTCCGTTTAACGGTACATGGGAATGCTTTATCGCCCCATATGCGGCTATACTCGATCCGCCCGCCCGCCACAAAGCGATCGTAACTGTAACCGCGCAATGGAATGATGAAACCTATACTGCGCAATGTGAAGTACTGCTAATCAGCCAACCGCGCCGCGAAAGCGGCGATCCGCAGCAGTATTCGAATATGCTCAAAGAGGATTCACGAATCCGTGAAAGGCTTGTCAATATCAAGCGGCGTATCTGGAATGACAACTATACTGCGCGACTGTTCCCGCTGGTTCGCGTGATAGATACCATGCTGGACGGCTATGACGCTGACTTTGGCTACGACCCCTCGCAGCTGGATATGGTGGTGCAAACCTATAATGGGTTTATGAACGGCAGTATCCTTGGAGCCAACGCCGAACCGGAAAACCTCACCCTGATGGATGAACTGAAATATGCCGCATGCGAGGCATACAAAGGGACGGACGAAAGCGTGGAAGCCTTTGAAGCTTCACTGGGCTTCTGGAAGCGTCTCGGTCTGGGCTTTGCCACGCTGGGCTTCTCGGAAGTCACCTTTACCGCTTTCAAGGTTCCCCGCGAGATGAAGCAGTATGTTGACCGGGGCGGGGATAGTGTGATTGAAGGCTTCTGGGTGGGAACCAAAACCGTGGTTTGGGATTATTTGGCGGAAAAGGCGACCGGCGGGCTTGCGAAAGGCGCGAAGAAGCTGGGGCCATTGGCAAAGGAAATCACCGATGGTGTAAAGGCTGAGGGCAAAAAAGCGATCACAAAGTTCTCCGCGAGGCTGAAAAGTGCCGGTGCCCAAAAGGCCATATCGGCTGAAAAAGTGCTTAAGGGTACAGCAGAGAACTCTGCTGAAGAAATGATAAAGAAATTCCGCAGAACGGCCGAGTTCTCTCCGGAAGACCTTGCGAGGGAGCAGGCATTCCTGAAGGGACGTGCCAATGGGCTTCTAAAAATGCGAGAGCTTGCCAGGGCGCGAGCTCAGATCAAACAAAACCCGATGTCCGCTGAAGCGCGGGAAGCCTTTGAAAATCTATGCAAAGAAGTGCAGGCCGACAAGCATGCCATGCATCAGCTTCAACACTACAAGGGCATGTATGGGGATGATTTACGTGCTGAGTTCAACCGCACATGGCAGAAAACCTATGATGCGGCCCAGGAAGACAGCATGAATGAGATAGCAGCCCGGTTGGGTGTTCCCAGGGACAGCATTGAGGTTCTGAATGTGTCCGGCAATAGTAATGTCAAAGTGTCTACAGGCCGAAGCGTGCCAATGGATCATGACGTCACCTTTGTATATGTAACCCGCGATGGGAAGGTGGATGTTGATCTTCGCCTCTCAGAGGAGATCTATAACAGGAACTTCTACCGCCGCACCATGGGGGTTGAACCTCCCAGCGCCGAAGCCGCCCGTGCGCATGCGCTCAAGTTCGACCAGAGCGTTGTCGCTGATGGCTCGCTTGAAAAATATGGGCCTTCTGTACGGGATGTGAAGCGTATGCTCGATCCGGAGGCTATGGCGGAGAAGTTGTCCGATCCGTCGGCGATTAAAAAGACGGTGGTTCACAAGAGCGAGCACTTTTTAAAGCAGGCAAGAGAACTGATGGAGCAGGCGAAAACCGCTCCGAACCGCGATGAGCTTTTGGAACAGGCACAGGCGTTGATTGAGGAAGCCAACCGCCAGTCGACCAAGCAAGCGAAGCGATCACTGCTTCCCCGCGCGGTAGCATCGAGATCCAACGGTGGAAGCTACGAAATCCCCATGCGCACCCGCACGATGATTGAGCTGATGAATAAGGTGGGCCTGGGTGAGCAGGGCCCGCTGGGCATTGAGCCCGGAGAGCTTGAGAGAATCCTCCGGGATGAGTTTGGTGTAACATTGGAGGAAGCCTTCGAAGAAATAGGGGATTGCTTTGTGAAAGTAGATGCCGGCAGGTAGGAGGTTAATTGCCGCGCCGTCGCAGCAAATTTTTTGCCTTATGCTAGGGACGTGGGGGTCACAGACCCCCACATGAATAATCAAGAAGAACCGCTTACTGTCATTTACTATCCAGCCATTTATCAGCCTCATGCCCACCAACCATATACCAGCGCGGATTACCCAGCTGCCAAAGCCCGTTTTCTATATAGTATTGCCTTTCAGCATCCTCAGACTTATCCCCGGAGTCATATGACACTTTACGGACAACCACCATTTTTCCATTTTCAAGTTCCGTTTCGGTCAATCCTCCCGAATCTGCATCTAAATTGTTAGTCATTATAAATTCGCCATCGATGTATTTATAAATAGAACCGCCCCAGTATTCTGCACCTGAGCCACCAGCGGAGTATATACATTTATTCTGTGGATCAAGTGCCGGATTACAAATTTCAGCAAATGATCTAGATTCAACAAACGAAGATGTTTTAGGGTTCCAAAGCCAACAGCTATACCATGTATTGCCATGAGCGCCGGAAAAGTCGTTCAAGATAATTACATCCTTGCAGCCATCGAAGTTTACATCCACAATATGCAAACCCATCGTGTCCATCATTTCATTGTAGACGGGGCTGCCAAGAATCTCATCACCGGCAGTATCCGAAAAATCTACCGATAAGAAGAGATGACCTTTATCATCAAAAACTTCCATTCCCATCACAAAACCTATTCCATAATCTTCTGTGGACCTTGTCACTCCCTTGGCTACAAAACGGTACTCTGGCATATCCTTATGTAATCGGTCACTCACCTCATAGATTACATCTTTATAAGCGCTGCTGGATAGATCTGCCAGCAGCTGCTTGTCGCCGCCGCCTCCACTCATGGAATATGTAGTTTTGAGTGTACTGGAAGGCGCAGGCTCTGAACCTGAAATTATAGAGGACGAAGATGTATTGTCCTTCTCGATGCTTGTCGGACTCAATATGCTCAACGTACTCGATACTTCTTCCACATTTTTTTCGGATTGAATCTTGCATCCGCTGAAGATTAGAACGATTGTGAGGGCTAAAAAAACGATAGTTCTTCTACTCATCATTACACCTCAAGTGCTTATTATTTCTACTTTCATAAATCGTTAATGAAAGTATAAACTAAACTGTCGAACATGTTCAAGCATATTAAACGTAACAAAAGAGAGGTTTTATTCCTTAAAACCTCTCTTTACATTTTCTTGTGAACCTTATCATCGCGAATTTCCATGACGACTTTTGCACGATCCGCAGGGATATGATCTCGGAGAAGCTGATGGCTCGTGATGGCAGGCATTATTGGAAGCTTTGACAAGCTTCTGAATGTTAGCGAATCATCACTAATATGGGACAATAATATCCGTCAGGCAGATAATCGAACATTTGGACTATGATGGCCAATATCAGAACCCACGACTTATGGATGCTGATATGTTTTGTGAACGAGTTTTACTGAGAATCAATATCGGCTTCTTTTAAATCCATCAATACTACTCTGGACTTGCCCGTTTCCATTTGGATATCAATCGCCTTAAGCATACCATTTTCATCAGCCCGGAGTATAGTTACAGTAAAATTTTCATCTGCCGGTGCGCCTTGCCTTATCGCTACAAAATCATCATACGTTTCACAAACATTATTATCCACAGCAATAATGATATCCCCAATCTGATAATACGGGTTTTGTGGCTTATCAGTTTCATAACCCGTTACAAGTATTCCGTAGTCAATGCCCGTTTCACCAATATTCTTTATAAACCGTATAGCAGCAGGTACATATATTTCTGCCTGTGGATCGGTGTTACGAACCATGTTCAGATAGAATTGAAAGACCTCAATACTGTCTTCATACATACCTACTTTTAGCAGACGAAGCGCTTTCCCCCAGACAAGATAAGGAGCATCTGTTGATAATGGTTTACATTTTTCTTTCAATGCTTGTTTTTCCTTTTCAAGCCTTTCCTGAAGTGTTTCTACCTCATCTTTCAGATTATCCACATTCTGCGCCTTAGCCATATAGCCGTTTACCTGATTTTGGGCTTCCTCCATGGTAAGTCCCGATGCCACCAGTAAATTGATAAGCGCATCCTTTTGAGCAAGGAAATCCTTGTTGGTATCACCCACCAGGGTTGCATATTCTCTCATAAGGTTATCCTGCTTTGTTTCTATGCTTTCAAGCTGGGCTTTCAATGTAGTCTCATCTCTTGTCCATAATTGCATTTTTTCTGATATTACACTCAGAGAAGGCAGAAATTTTGATCTGAAATCCTCAAGCACCCTTTCATCAATCGGAAGGAGTAATTCACATGTACTTAAAAAAATAAAATCCGCGTCCAGTTGAAGCAACTCTTTATCAATTTCAACAATACGGTGCCGGGTTACCATATCAAGGGGAAGATCGGGATCCAAAAATTTCTTGAAATAAACAATTATGTCATCGAGCTCAGTATAAACAAAACCGGGCAAATCTGCCAGAGCTTTTACATTGGCAATATCAACTTCGGTATCTGATAATGCTGATGATAAGGCATCGGACAGCTGAATCACCTGCCCGGACTGGTTTTGGATTTGTTCTCTTGCATTTTCAAGATAGGATACGAGTTCCTGGTAGGCTGGTGCCGAGGGATCCCTCAGGTAATCCTCACAGCTTTTGAGGGCTTCACGATATGTATAGTACATTGTATCAAGAATCGTCAGATTAATTTGCTCATAGTACAATAAATCCTTTACATCATTCTTTTCACGGATCGATACAGGATATGTTTTCTGATCATATACATAGTTTTTTAGTAATATGCTTCCGCCCCATACCCCTAAACCTAATAGCAAAACTCCGACGACTGCAAACAGACTTCTCCGCCAGGAATTGCTTTTTGTAAGTCTTCCTATGAGCAGCGGTTTGCTCTTAAAAAAGCTTGTCAGCTTGTCGATAAAAGCATCAAAAAATTCAATCGATGCCGGAATCCCGTTTTGATATCGGAGAATATCAATTTCCTCGGGCAGTGTTTCGGGGAAGGTAAAACCACGGAGCATTATTGGAATCACATTCTTTTTACACTTCAAGGCATGAGCTATTTCAAGTCTAAACCAGTCCTCGTCATTGACACAGCGATCCAAAGAGTTTGGAGACAAGATCACTATTACATCCTGGCTTTGCTCGATAACGGAATAAAGCTTTTCGTTAAAAGCACCTGACCGCAATGCTTCTACATCCAGAAATACCTTATATCCTTTATCCGTCAGTTTGTCACAAATGGCCTTGGCGCTTTGCTCGCCTCCATCTCTACGATAAGAAATAAAAACATCATATTTCATAATTCAACCATCCCGCTGTATCATATTAAAGAGTTTTATACTGCTCCTGTAACGCATCTATATTATGCTCCTTGTTGGTAATATCGTCAAGAACCTGGGATAGGGGGTGGGACAGGGGGCATTGTGAATTGCCAATGCAGAACAAAATTTATACGATGTACACAATTAGCAACTAAATAATACCATTGTAGACAACAGTGTAATTTTATCATTGATGAAATTAATATTTTCTCATTGACGGAAAACATCTTTGTTGCTAGTATTATCATGTGATAGTATGAAGCAAAGGAGTAGATGCCATTCGGCAACGCTTGATATTGCATAATCGGCAATGTGAGTGAAGCGCGGAAAAGATAGATAAGACATAATTGAACATGGAAATTGAAGTCGTTATCGACGGCTTATTTCTGTATGTAAATTTATGTTTTTTATCTGTCATTCCGCTTTTATAGATTTTTGTTTGTTAAAGCTGTGGGATGACACCCGCAGCTTTTCTATTTTCTTCATGCTATCACAAAAAACAGATTTGGAGGATTATTATGATAAACATTCCTGGTTGCGAAGCCTTCGCAAAAATTGAACCGATCAACAAAGGTTGGAGTAATGATAAAAAGTATTACATTGAGACTTATGACGGACGACGATTATTGTTACGCATAGCAGACGCATCGGAATACGAACATAAAAAAGCCCAATACGATATGCTTGAACGGGTTTCCAAACTGGATATTCCTATGTCACGCCCGATGGATTTTGGTTTATGTGGCGACAACAAGAGCGTATATCAACTATTGTCATGGGTGGATGGGGAGGATGTAGAATCCGTTCTGCCTACAATGTCGAAAACTGAGCAGTATAACTATGGGTTGAAAGCAGGCAACCTTTTACGAAAAATACATTCTGTTCCCGCACCAGAAGGCACGGAAGATTGGGATATAAATTTTAATCGTATGCTTCGAGGGGAGATTAATGCAAACCATTCCAGATCAGAGCTGCATTGTGAACCTAGCGATATGATTATAAAATATTTACAGGAGAATCGGAATATTCTTGGTGTACGCACGCAAACATATATCCACGGAGACTACAACCCAGGGAATTTGATTATCATGCCAAACAGTGAACTCGGTGTAATTGACTTTAGCAGTTCATACGCAGACCCCTGCTGGGATATATTCAAAGTTTCTTGGCGGCCTAACCTGTTTCCTCATTTTTATTCAGGGCAAATACATGGGTATTTCAACAGCGAACCGACATTAGAATTTTGGAATGCTTATACATACTATTTTGCCTTTGGTGCCTTGATTGCATTGGCAGGCCCGCAGTGGGCGGGATTTGATAATCTCGAAGAAGGTAAAAGTGTTATGCAAAATATTCTGATGTGGTCGGACAATTTCAAAAATCCTATACCTACATGGTATCAAAAACAAAAGTTTGGAGGGGAAAAATGATTACAAACCTTATACCTTTAATAAATAAGCCGAATCTTAACGATTTTACCACGAATAGCTTGTACCGCACCTTATGGGAGGATGAACATATCTCAAAAGGTATGCTTGAATCGCATCTTGGCAAACGATGAAGAATCCGGAATATTTTTCAAACTGAAAAGAGTGGCAAGGCATAAACCTTAACCACTCTTTTCAGTTTGAATCATAAAAACACCATCACAGCGAATCCACAGTAAAAATAAATAGTGTTCTCATTATTCCCGTTTGCCCATACGGTATAATTACGACAAAGGGGAAACCCGCATGGAATCAGGGTTTTCAGGAATTCGAGTCTGATTTTCGCTCTTTTCCCAACGAAATTCACCGGAGAATTCAGCCCTTTGGAAAGAGAGGTGTTCTATTTACGACAAAAGCGTTGCCATGAGATAGGATTACGGCTTGTTAGCGACACAAAATCGCAGTATGATAGGAACAGGGGGAATCTTTCGCCCTCTGTTCCTATTGATCTTTTGTCATTTCTTCTGTCATCCGAAATACGGCAGCCGGGATTTCACCTGATTGGGTCAAGATTCCCTCGAAAGAATACCGCCCATCATCCTTCCACCCAAGGCGGTATTGCAGGGCTTTCAGAAATGCGATGCGCGCCATCGCACAGGAGTTTTTTGTTCTTACCCAATAAGCGGGCGGGATTTCATACGCATCCAGATCCTCCTTTGACGCGGCAGAGATCAGAAGATTCCCATTTTCCTCATCATACCAGAAGCTGAGGTGCGTGGGGTTTCCCAGCAGTCCAATCATCCGGCGTGGGAGAAAAATCCTCTAGCTTTTCATGCAAACCCGAATTGATAGATTATTCGTTTTCATCGCCATCCTCCGCATTCATCCTGATCCCTCCGTAGGGGCGGTGCATCAGTTCTTCCGGGGTAGGCAGCTTGGCGCTGATTTGGGC
>JAAYJG010000524.1 GCA_012523055.1 Ruminiclostridium sp.
CGCAAATGGTGCGGCTTCCGATGAAGCAAACCATATTTTCATCTGTTTCATACTTACCCTCCAGTGGCTGTAACTAGAATTTCTGCCTTCAACATAGAACATTATACCACTGTTTTTCCTACTGTAACCTCCAAATTTTATCGAAAAAAAGCCCGGTTAACTCATCCGCACCCGAAAAGGTGTGCAATCGTTGTCACTGCAAAGCATATCACAATGCAAGGTTCTATACCACTTTTTTACTGCGAAGTTTGAGTTAATTAATAAGTTCAGTGTGCGTAGGGCATTTTTGGTTACACCTGTGAAACTTGCCAAGGTTTCGTGTCGTTTGGCGACACCTGGGTCGTGGAGGACTGTTCACACCCCCCACTAATAAGCTCATAAGTAGCTTCAGAGGTATGTGTTTTATCTGAGCGTAGCGATGTCATCCTGAGCGCAGCGAAGGAGCTTGTCAGGAGTAATGCAAGATCCTTCACTTCGTTCAGCAGGCTGTGACTGTTTACCTGTGAACAGTCACCATTTTTATTTGAAAATATGAAGGGTTAGCATGGATTGATAAACCTCTCATTAGCTAGATGCCGCCATTTTCCAATCCCCGTTTTCTCCGTTCAGCGTATAGTCTAAATCAGGTTGGAGTTTTGGAGCAGCCGTTGTACCATTACTACCGCTTCTGCTCTGGAAATATTGTCCTTAGGCGCAATCAGTTTTTTACTCCTGCCGTGTACGATATCCGCTTTCACGCAGGAAGCGATGTTAGTTTTTGCATATTCAGCGGCATTGTTTGCATCGGTGAAGCTTCTCAACAGCTTATCTGCTTCACCGTCTGCCAACTCTACTTTCGATCCGGTAATTCTCATTGCCCTGGCGATTATTGTCATGGCCTGTTCACGGGTGATCTTGTCATCCGGTCCGAATTTTCCATTTCCATATCCGTATATAGTGCCGTATTCATAGGCAATGGAGACCGCATCATAGTACCGGTTTTTTTTCATAACATCGATGAAGGCATCCTTGCCTGTTCCTGGACGCATGAGCCCGAGCGCCCTGACTGCAATTTCCACAAATTCCGCCCTTGTAATGTCCCGGTCCGGATCAAACTTATCATCTTCTATACCGCTAACCACCAATCTTGAAGCCATATCGTTGATCTCTTTCTCTGCCCAATGCTTTCCAACATCCTTAAAGGTTTTTGGGCTATAGATGACTAAGTAGATGCTGTTGGTCAGGCTGCTGATTTTTGCATAATATTTACCGTCAATAATTGTTATAGCAGTAGGTACATGAGAAAACGTCCCATCGGAATTCAGAATAACACCTGTTGTAATTTTGGAAGGATCAACCCCTTCAGGTATCGCTATCATCCTTTCTACATATGCGCTGAATCTGGAAACCTCCACCGTCTTGCCTCCGCTTGAGCAAGTGATTTCAAACTCAATGGGCTTTATGACAATTTGATAATTACTTTTGTCTGCGGTATCTTCAATGATTTTAACAATATCTTCAGCAGGTTCAGATATCTTTACGCTTATCGCAATATCCTTCAATTCCACCTGTTTTCCGATCTGCGTCCAAACATCGTCAATATTCATTTGAGATGCCGGCAGCGTATAACTAACCCGTCCGGTTTTAATTTCAAGAACCGCATCTTTGCTTTCCATGTTCTTTACGGTCTGACCGTTCAATTTTCCGATTATTACATCCGCTTCTTTGTTGATCGGAATTGTCACAACTGCATGGTTGCCTTCCTGTTGCAGTTTTTCTTCAACTTTCTTATCATCTACCACAATTGTAGTAACCGTTTTATCGCCTTGCTGCGTAGTCGTTGCGGTAGCAGCTGTTTCTGGCTTTCCATTGATAAGGATGTCAACTCCGGCGTCTGCCGGTTGCCCAGAAGGAGTTGGAGGCGTACTGTCTGTGTTTGAGCGTCTGTAAGGAGTTGCCGCATTGGATACTACGGATACCGGGCCAGTTCCGGCAGCGTTAGAAGCTGTTACTGTAAAAGTATAGGTAGTTCCATTCAGTAGCCCTGTAACGGTAATTGTTGTACCGGTGCCTGTTGCCATGAAGTTTCCTGGATTAGAAGTCACCGTATATCTAATGATAGTGCTTCCTCCGTTATCCGGCGGAGCAAAGCTTACTGTAACCTGACCGTCTCCGGCTGTCGCCGCTACGCTGGTTGGTGCTCCCGGCATAGTTACAGGTGTCGCAGCAACTTCGGATGAATACGGGCTGTCTCCACCCGCATTGGTAGCTTTTATGACAAAGTAGTATAGCACTCCATTTGTTAGTTCTGTGATTTCATAACTGTAAACAGACTCTGCTACCGTCTTAAGTGCTGTTCCATAAGAACCCGATGCTTCGGATTGGTAGATTTTATAGCCAGTAGCCTTTATCGTGCTGTTCCATCTTAATGTCACTTTTCCATTCTCGCCTGTCGCCATAAGACCCGTTGGCGCGCTTGGCGCTGATACCTGGGGTATTGCACTTATCTCATTTGAATATCCACTATCTCCACCCGGATTGGATGCTGTTACAGCAAAGTAGTATGCAATTCCGTTGGTAAGACCTGTAACATTACAGCTATATACTGATCCTGCTACTGTTTCTGCAGGTGAAGTAAACGAGCCGGAGGTCGTACTTGCATATATTTTGTATCCTATAGATTCTTCCACTTCACTCCAGATCAGGTTCACTTGTCCATCACCTGCCACTGCTGTCTGCAATACAGGTGCTCCTGGTGCCGGAACCTGTGGAGTGGCACTAACCTCATTGGAGTTTACGCTTTCATATAGCCCAATACTCGCCCTGACAACAAAAAAATGGGGCGTTCCGTTGGAAAGGCCTGCTGCATCATAGTTGTACACTGCGGCGCTTACAGTTGCAAGCGCCTCATCGTATAAACCCGATACAGTACTTTGATAAATTTTATATCCGGTTGCCTCCGGCACATTGCCCCAGGTTATATTTACATGAGTATTTCCCGCCACCGCTGATTGTATTGTCGGTGCAGAAGGCACGTTTACTGTAAAGCATATATTAAAGCTCTGGATTATGCTATTATCCGCAGTTACCGTTACTGTTGCGGCATATGTTCCCGGTGCCAAGGCGTCATTTGGCTTCATTGTAAACGCGGCTGACGTAGTTGTATTGTCAAGCGTCACCATATCCAATTCACCGAGTGAAAAAGCACCCGCATCAGTTCCACTTAAAGCTGCCGAGAGGTTTGTAATATTCCCTGTGCCTGTCTTTGTAACAGTTACTGTAACTGGTGCTACCGGAGTGTAACCTACTGTCAGCGCAGTAAATGTATGGATGCCGGTTTCTGAAAGAGTTATTGAATATGTAGGCGCCGCACTTACGGCAAGGTTGCCGGTTGTTGCCGTGTGTGTATTGCAGGTCAGTATAATTGCCTGTCCGTTATGAATTGCCACTTCCATTGTCGTTCCTTGATCCGGATTCGCTGTGATGCCGTTAGCCCCAAACTGCGCATACGCTACATCCACAGTGCTTCCGTCGTTATAAGTAAGGATTGCAACCAGCCCTGTAAGGTCAAGGGTCTCTCCGGCTGTATATGTTAGCTTTGTTGGCTGCATCCCCACAGCTATTGTCGTCATCACCTTTATTGCAAAGGTAGCAGTCACCGTTAGATCAGATGTTATATTGCTAAAATCTCTATCCCAGCCTGTAAAGTAATAACCCTCTTTCGTTGGCTCTCCCGGAGCTGATGCCCCGCTGCCATGTTCCACAGTTTCTTTTTTTAGCTCATTATTGTCCCAGTTATTGAAGGTTACTATATAGGTGTTGATTGCAAACTCTGCAGCGACGCTTATATCTTCTGTAACAATCTCATCTGTTCTGGTCACCGCTGTTACGCCATCACTCCACTTGACAAAGTGGTAGCCTGTAGCTGGAACGGCCGTTACAGCCGTTCCGTTGCTACCATGGCTTACCGTTTGGGGGGAATCTCCGGTGATGCTTCCATTTGCTCCAACTGTATAAGTCAGTGTATATTCATTTATCGAAAAGGTAGCAGTCACCGTAAGATCAGATGTTATATTGCTAAAATCCTTATCCCAGTCTGTGAAGTGATAACCCTCTCTCGTTGGTTCTTCCGGAGCTGTTGCCCCGCTGCCGTGTTCCACCGTTTCTGTTTTGAGCTCATTATCGTCCCAGTTATTGAAGGTTACTGTATAGGTGTTGATTGCAAACTCTGCAGCGACGCTTATATCTTCTGTAACAATCTCATCTGTTCTGGTCACCGCTGTTATGCCATCACTCCACTTAACAAAGTGGTAGCCTGTAGCTGGAACGGCGGTTACAGCCGTTCCGTTGCTACCATGGCTTACCGTTTGGGGGGAATCTCCGGTGATACTTCCATTTACTCCTGCTGTGTAAGTTAGTGTATAGGTATTTATGGCAAATTCCGCGCTCACGTTAAGGTTTCCTGTGATGCCTATATCCGTTCTATCCGCCGTGGTTACGCCATCGCTCCACTTACCAAAGTGATAACCTGCATTCGGCACAGCAGTTACAGCAGTTCCATTGCTCCCATAGTTTACGGTCTGGGGTGAAGTACCGTTAATGCTTCCATTTTCTCCAGTTGTGTAAGTCAGCGTATAGGTATTTATGGCAAATTCCGCGCTCACGTTAAGGTTTCCTGTGATGCCCATATCCGTTCTTTCCGCCGTGGTTACGCCATCGCTCCACTTAACAAAGTGATAACCTTCATTCGGCACAGCCGTTACAGCTGTTCCATTGCTCCCATAGTTTACAGTCTGGGGTGAAGTACCGTTAATGCTTCCATTTTCTCCAGCTGTGTAAGTCAGCGTATAGGTATTTATGGCAAATTCCGCGCTCACGTTAAGGTTTCCTGTGATGCCCATATCCGTTCTTTCCACCGTGGTTACGCCATCGCTCCACTCGACAAAGTGATAGCCTGTAGCAGGAACAGCCGTTACAGCCGTACCATTAGCTCCATGTCTAACCGTCTGGGTTGAAGTTCCCGTAATACTACCATTTTCACCAGCGGTATAGGCCAGCGAATATGTAATAGGTATTATGTTAATTTTTACAACATGAGTATTCGATTCATTTCCGTTCTCGTCAATAATTTTATATGAAAAAGTATCAATGCCGTCCCCGTCCATATTTGCAGTATATGTAAATATATTATCACCCGGAATTGCAACCGTTCCTTTTTCAGGTCCCGCAACGATTTCAAATGTCAGTAAGTCCCAATCCACACCGTCTACGCTTGTGCCGTCACTGTCCGAGCCAACCAGTTTACCGTTAACACTAGTATTCGCATTAACTGTCCAACTCTTTATATCCGAAAGAACCCAGTTGCCTTTGGACATGTTAACCATATTTGCATCATTTGACCCTTTAGAATCCGTGACAATAGTACCACTTGTTTGGTTGAGCCTATAATAAAAAACTAAATTACTATACTTATCATGTGTACTGTCTACTTCTCTGAACATCCAAGCCTCAATTTCAGCTTGGGATAATGCAGTATTCCAAAACTGTATCTCATCAATTCGACCGTCAAAATACTGGCTATTTTGAGATTCGCCGCCGATGCTGATTTTTGCGCTTGTCGGAACAGGTGCATTGTAGTGTATATCATCCAGAGCCATTTCGTAATACTTAGTCCCGTTAACATAAACAATGACGCTTTTACCTGTTTTCGTCATAGCGACATGTACCCACTGTTCCACAGGAATCTTAACAATTCCGGATGGCGGACCGCCGCTCCAAATCCATGGCCATTGCCAACCACCACCAGGACCGAATTTGTCAAAACCAAAGTACAAGTATCCTCCGTTTTCATTAATGTATCTCAACCATACCCCTAACGTGCCGTTATCCGCATTATATTGGCGATATAACGTTTGATATGGAGAATCCGCTTCAGGGTAAATCCACATGGAAATCGTAAAATTTGATTGTCCGCTAAGCTTGGTTGATTCATTAGATGGCACATCAATTCTTTGTTTTAAATTAGCCGAAAAGTCAAGCGCATTGCCAAATCCGGCAACCGGTAAGGAACCGATGTAACCCTGTCCATATACCGTAAGTGTTATAGCCGGAATATGGCTTATCACCATTAATAATGTCAGAATAAATGTAATCATTTTTTTCTGAATTGTTTTAGCCATCAGAAATCCTCTTATTTTCTTAATCCGTTACTTTTTTTCCGTAATCAAGTTTAAAACATACAAAAATAGTAACTACCTTCAGGCTTGACCCATAAGGTAGACAAGACGATATGTCGCAGTATGGACAAACTCTTTCATATAAAGTATTTAATAAGGAGTCGTTTTTGCGATAGCACTTCTCTATGTATGGAAACATTTCCTCGTTCACACCGCAATACTCATCCTTATCTCTCGTAATAGTATTCATGTCTATCTGTGTTCACCTCGTTTTGTGACTAAGCCTTATAACAGCTATGCATGTTTCTATCTATATAATTCATTATAAAGCATCGGTAATTAACAAAACCGTGAATAAAACAACAGATTCATAACTATTTATATGGTTTAATTGAAAGCACCGGCGATTAACAAAACCGTGAACAAAACAACAAATTACCAGTAATAGATCTCATGTTCCGACTTTTTCTTGAAAAAGCTGACGCTTTTCCTAAGTTCATGTTACAATAAAACTATAGACTATCAGTATTGGGGTATATGCACATGATGAGTACACCAAGCGCAAGGATGACGGTTCCCACAGCCGTCAAAGGAGAAATCATTCGCCATAAACTAGTAGACATCGTCCTCAATAGCCCTGCAAAGCTTGCGTTTATCCATGCTGGCGCCGGTTACGGCAAGACGACCCTTCTATCGCAGATCGCAAAAAGTGCTGAAAAAGCTGTCTGGCTTTCTCTGGACGAAGAGAAAGATATTTTTACCTTTATTAATACACTCTGCGAGTCCGTAAAACAGACTTTCACAGATTTTGACTTCTCCCCATCAGAATACCTGCCCTTTTCCGAAAAGAACAATTTTATCTCCATACTTGCAGGGGCATTGATCTGTAGCATTGAAAACATATCCGGTGAATTTGTCATGGTCATGGACGATTTACATACTATAGAAGAATATGATGTTAAAAAGCTTATCATCTGCCTGATCAAGTATCTACCGAATAACGCCAGGCTTTGTTTTGGCAGCAGAGAATCTCCCTGGCAAGATTTTTTACCGTTTAAGGCAAAGGGGGACATCATTGAGTTGACCCAGAGAGAGCTTGCCTTTACAAGGGAGGAAACGGCAAATATCCTGGGTTTTGACGATCCTGCCATTTACAACTCCACTGAGGGATGGCCTCTGGCAATCGGTTCCTTTAAGGTTCTGCTTGAGAACGGTATATCCATTGACGACATCCCTTACTACGGCAAAGAGACCTTGTATACCTATCTTTTTCATGAATGCATGACAAATTTGAACTCTGACATGGTTGATTTCCTTAAAAAATCAGCCTGCTTTGACGTGCTGGACGTACAGATGTTGGATGATGTTCTGAATAAAAAGAATACAAGACTCATATTAGAAAGCCTTGTCTGCAGAAATATCTTTACCATCAAAACAAGCAGTGGGTTTTACCGATATCACGCCCTTTTCAGAAGCGGGATTCTGGAAGCGGGTGATAAACACCAAATGCCTATACTTAGACAAAAAGCTGCCAGGTACTATTTTAATACTAAGCAGTATTCAAGGGCTGCCCGTTACGCTATGGACTCGAAGGATAACGAACTGCTTGAAAAGATCATTCTGGTATGTTACAGGGAGCATATAAAAGCGGGCAACTACAATGAACTGCGGATATGGTTCCAAGCGCTTGATGATGCATCGGTCGAACTGAGCCCAGGCATTCTTGTGGCTAAGGGTGCATATCTGTCCGTTATCGGAAATTTTGTTCAGGCAGAGTCATGCCTTAACAAAGCAATACCCTTAATCGGCAAGGATGATAAGGAGATTTATTTTGAAGTAAGGATTCATAAAGCCAGAGTTCTGCGTAATTTTGTTTCATTCGAAGCATCAAACTTGCTGCTTGATGAGCTAATCACCATGCTTGACAACCACATAACCAGTGAACTGACATATTCTGTTTATATCGAAAAACTTTACAACTTGTGCTGGAATTCTCAGATTAGTGAGGCATATGCTCTTGCCAGGCATGCGATAGAGCTATGCGCCAAGACCGGTAATATTAAGGTTATGTGCTGGTTCGAAAGATATCTTTCTACCATACATTTTTTCGCGGGCAGGATGAAAGATTCAGTTTATTATTACGAAAAATCCCTTGCTCTTCCCGAAGATGAGCGAAACTTTTTGGGTATGCACAGCACCGATATCTATGTGGCTAAAGCCTATCAGATGTTAGGAGACCGAAGCCGCTCACTGTCCATACTGAAAGGGGAGCTGCAAAGGCTAAGGAACACAGGGAATTATGAGGAAATGTGGGCGGGCTACCTGTTGGCAGCTGAAATCCACTATCAGAATACCTTTATTGATAAAATGAATGGGGAAAACGCATCCTATGAAACCGCCGCAAAGTATTTCACCTTGGCAGACGAGTATGCGCCTCTTTACCGTAAAACTGATTTTCAGGTACAATGGGCAAAAATGCAGCGTCTTACCTACAGCCTTATTTTTACGAATGATCCCAATGAAGACGATGTTCAGGAAATCTTTGATAATCTTGGAAGGGCGGGTGCTTATTTGAAAAGCCTTGTCCTTGCCAGGCTTATGGGGTATTTTTCCGCCATATCCGATTATCCGAATGCAATTATATGCGCAAACCAGTGCATAGAGACCGGAGAGAGTGCGGGTATGTTCCTTCATTCGTCATTGGCGTATGGAATACTTGCAAGAGCTGCACTTGAAACAAGGAATCATGAAAAAGCAACCATCTTGACAGGGCGTTATCTTAAGCTTTGCTCAGATAATGGGATCTATGAGTATTTCAGAATGCGCAAGGCATATGACAAAGTCCTTGAATTCGCGTATGAAAACGGTATAGAGCCTGGATTTACAAAGCAAATGATGGAATTTATCGGATATAGACCAAAGAAAATATATATTGAAACATTGGGGGCTTTTACCGCTTATCAAGACAGAAACAGGAAGAGGCTTATCAAATTCAGGACGAAAAAGGAACGTGAGCTTTTGGCATTTTTGCTTGACGCGGGTGACCAGGGCGCTACAAAAGAACAAATGTATAACGCTATTTGGCGGGAATCAGAGTCTAAAAATATTAAGAACCTGATAGCGGTGAATCTGAGGCATCTAAAAAATGACCTTGAATGTGCCGGCATAGCAGAATCGGTCATCTGCCAGGGAAACCGTTATTTTATCCGCCGGGATGAAATTGAATGTGATAGCGACCTCTTTGAAAGGACATATGAAGAATTTAAGCTTCATAATACCAAAGAGCAGGCAAAAAATCTTTTATCCCTATACAAAAGTGAATACTTATCAGATTTCGAAGCGCTTTGGGCCATTGCGAAAAGAATAAGATATCGCGAAATTTACGAAGAAGCAAAGAAGTATTGTCAGTAGATTAAACTGTTCTTTGATAATACACTGTATACTTTACACTAAAGTCCACAGGTTGCTATGTTAATACCCATCGGCTCATAAATATTTAGGGCTGTTACAGTTTTTATCTTCTCATTCCTTGTTGGTCGGTTATCATCCGAGTTCCGGACTTAAACTGGTTCCCCTTATTTCCAACCCAGTAAGCGTGCAATCGTTGTCACTGCAAAGCATATCACAATACCAATGATAGTTGGTATCAAAAAAGAAACAATTGTCCATTTCGTGCTTAAGGTTTCTTTTCTTATGGTCCATAAGGTCGTGCCGCAGGGGAAATGCATTAGTGAAAACAGCATAACGCAAATTGCAGTAAGCACCGTCCAACCGTTGGAAGTAAGCAGCCCTGCCAGCTGTTCCAGGCTTTCATATTTCATCATATGGCCCTGCTGCGTATAGCACATCAATATAATGGGCAGAACAATCTCATTGGCAGGTAGCCCCAGAATAAAGGCCATCAGAATAAACCCATCCATGCCGATAAGCCGCGCAAAGGGGTCGAGAAAGCCGGCGCAGTGATTCAAAACACTAACTCCCGCTATATCGATGTTGGCCATCCCCCAGATGATCAAGCCGGCCGGTATTGCAACCGAAACAGCCCTGCCCAGCACAAACAGTGTCCTGTCCATGACAGAACGCACCAGGATCTTCCCCAGTTGCGGCGACCGGTACGGTGGAAGCTCCAATGTGAACGAAGATGGAACCCCTTTCAGAATGGTTTTTGACAGAAGCTTTGAGACAAATAACGTCATCATAATTCCAAATAAAATGAACAGGGTTATAACCACAGTGGGCAAGATCGTCCCAATAAGCTTTACGCCGGTAAAGGAAAAGAATATCGTTGCAATCGCGATGAGGGTGGGGAAACGGCCATTGCAGGGAACGAAGTTGTTTGTGATGATCGCAATCAGACGCTCCCTGGGGGAATCGATGATCCTGCAGCCCACCACCCCCGCGGCGTTGCAGCCAAACCCCATGCACATGGTTAATGCCTGTTTTCCATGGGCGCACGCCTTTTGAAAAAAATTGTCCAGATTAAAGGCTATTCGGGGCAAATAACCCAGGTCTTCCAGCAGTGTAAACAAGGGAAAGAAAATCGCCATGGGCGGCAGCATCACCGATACGACCCACGCCAGTGTCCGGTACATCCCGAATATAAGCATGTCATGCAACCAAAGCGGAGCGTTTAGAATGATAAAAAGATTTGATAATTTGTCTTCCAACCAGGCAAATCCTGATGCAAGCAGTTCAGAAGGATAGTTTGCGCCCGTTACCGTCAGCCAGAAGATGAAGCCCAGTAATGCCAGCATGATGGGGATACCGTATATTCTTGAGGTAACGATTTTGTCTACTTTTCTGTCTATGATATTATAATTCCGATTTTCATAGAGAACACAGGTATGAGCCATTTCTTCTGCTTTTTTCATAATGCTTGAAACGATCAAATCCCGAAAAGTCTCCGAATCAATGCCCTGAAGCTTAAGCTCACGCTTTGCCCGCTCCAGCACCGGCATCAACTCATCATTGTGAACAAGATTTACCCCGGTATGTTCGCAGATATCCTGGATTATTGAGTCATCTCCTTCGAGAAGCTTCAGACAGACCCATCTCGATTGCAGCCCTTTCCCCAGCGCTTTTTGTACGATGACATCCAACGATTCAACAGCCTGTTCTATCCCTTTTGGATATGATACGGCAGCCGGATTTGTTTTAATTTGGCCGGAAGCAACCTTCCATACCTTATCCATAAGCAAATCCAACCCCTGATTGCTCCTTGCGCTTGTGCCCACAACAGGAACGCCCAGACGCTGCTCCAGAGCCTTTACATCCACCCGGATTTTTTTCTTTTTTGCTTCATCCATCAGGTTTACGCAGACAACCACAAACCCCGTAATTTCCATGATTTGCATCACCAGATTCAGGTTACGTTCAAGGCAGGTTGCATCCGTTACCACAATGGTTACATCGGAATGCCCAAAACATATATAATTTCTGGCGACTTGCTCCTCAACAGAGTTTGACAGGATGGAATACGTTCCCGGAATATCCACCAGAGTAAAGGTATTGTCCTGAAAAACTGTTTTTCCCATGGCATTGGTCACTGTTTTTCCAGGCCAGTTGCCGGTATGCTGTTTTAACCCGGTTAAACCGTTAAAAACAGTGCTTTTTCCTACATTTGGGTTCCCTGCCAATGCCACAACAAAGCCATCCCGATGTAGAAGCTTCAGATTCACCGGATTGTTCAGCTTCATACCCACAGATTGAACCGATAAGCCCATACGCTTCTCCCCCTAAACCTCTACCAGTATTCCGCAGGCTTCCGCTTTTCTGATGGCAATGACAGTTCCGCGGATTTGGTATGCGGTTGGATCACCCGACGGGCTTTTCTGTAATGCCTCCACCGGAGTACCCATCATGATACCCAGATCGAGCATTCTTCTGCGTGTGCTTCCCACAAACTCAAGTTTTCTGACATAAGCCGGTGTTCCAACAGGTAACCGGCTCAATGGAATTAATTCTCGGTCTTGCATTTTGAGCACCTCCCGTACCTTCTAAAGACCTGTGTTTAAAAGGTTGCTGGCATTTTATTCATGTAGTAATAACGCATTGTTGGTCGCGTCAAAGTTCATTGCCTATGACCAATCTATGAGCCATAATTCAGTTTGGTGACGCATATATTCAACCAGAGGTGTTTCCAAATGAATGAAAAGTCCTCGTTTCATACCGTCCGTGGTTATGAGCTGATTGCGCAGGAAAGTAAAGTTCTCACACCCGCCATGGAAGATTATCTTGAAATGATATACCGGAACAGCCTGGATACGGGTTTACTGCGCTCGAACACCCTTTCAGGGCTGCTGAACGTCCACCCCTCTTCAGTGACTAAAATGCTGCAAAAATTAAGTCGCCTGGGATATGTGGACTATCAGAAGTATGGTATTATTTTTTTGACTGAAAAAGGCATTGCGGCTGGAAAGTTTCTGTATAGAAGGCATCAGATTGTGGAAGAGTTTCTGAACTTTATTGGCAACTGCAGAACTCCTCTGGTTGAGACTGAACTGATAGAACACCATATCCGCCCTGAGATGCTTGGAAATATCGAAATGTTCATCCGTTTTCTGGATGAGAACCCGGATTGTATTGAGAGATTTCAGATGTTCAGAAAAAACGCACTCCAACCTCAGTCAGAATAAATTCAATGAGCGCTTGCGCGAATTGTGCGCCTAAACGCGGGCGCTGAAAGCGCCTTCTACACGCAAAAACAACAATGTTTTTGTGTGTGACTTACGTGTTTTGTGTGCAACTGGTTCGTAACTATCTCTGATAGTTACGAACGGTCTGCGAGCATTTGATAAAATTAATCCTCTGAACCGGACAGTGTGATAAAATCTGCCAGTTCGGTCTGAATGCGCTGGTTGAATTGATTCCTGTCGTACTGGTACTCATCTTCAGTCGGAGCGTAACTATCCTGGTTAACCGGAAGCGTGACTACAAATTTTGACCCCTTTCCCGGTGTGCTGTTAACGCTGATCGTACCGCCATGAATTTCTACCATGGACTTCACAAGGGACAAGCCGATTCCGCTTCCCTCAAAGTTTCTGGAGAAAGCTCTATCTACCTGATGAAACCGGGCAAATATCATTTCTATCTTTTCCTGGGGTATGCCAACTCCGGTATCTTCGACTGCAACCGTAATGTATGTATCGCCATCGTTCAGAAAAATTGACACTCTTCCGTTTTTGTCCGTGAACTTGATGGCATTGGACAACAGGTTCAACATGATGCGTTCCACTTTATCCACATCACAAATAATGGTTTTCTCCTGTACATCTGTATAAAAGCTGAGTGTTATACCCTTTCTTTTTACATAATCCTCAACGGTTACAACGATTTCATGGATAATCTGCACAATATCGCATTTGGAGGTGTTTAATTCGTAAAATTTAGAATTGATACGGGTTGTATCAATTAAATTATTGATCAGGCGATTCAATCTCAAAGAGTTTCTTCTGAGAACGTCCAAATGCTTTTGGGCGGATTCCTTTTCAATGTACGGTTTGTTTTTCAAAAGCAGGTTAATCAATTGAATGCTCGAAAGGATCACATTCAACGGTGTTCTCAGTTCGTGAGATATGTTGGCAAAAAATTCGGTTCTGAGTTTATCGATCTCCTTCGATTCCAGCAACAGTTGCGTGTTTTTCTCCGAGTCCAGTTTCAACTGATGTATCTTTTTATTCTGGGTGTAGGAGCGAATACAATAGATTGCGAAAAGTATTGTCAGCACGAGCAAAATAGCCAGCACACCCTGGAATTGGTGTGCTACCGAATCGACTTCGAAGAACATTCCATTACGGTCCAGAGATAGCACCAGTGACCATTGTGTGTCCTCCACAGGAGTATATACGATAAACCGTTGGGTTTTGTCGGTTGTAAAATATCCGTTCCCCGTTTCTCCGCGCTTAATACTATCAAGCAAGAAGTTGAAATCCTTGTTATCGTTGAACCTGTTGTTCACGCTATCTATGATACTTAACTCACCAAGGTCCATCGGAGAGTGGCCTACCAGTTCTCCTTCTCTGTTGACTATACAACAAAAGCCTGTGTTTCCCAGACTCATATTCTCAATGGGTTCAAATAAAAGCCGGGGTTCCATATGGGTGACAAGCACTCCGGCGACCCTGTCACGAGCATCAAAGATTGGGGCAGAGCATAAAATCACTGTCTTCCCGTCATATTCTCTTACAATTGGATCTGTAAGGGAGGTTAGCTGCTGAATGGCTTTTTGAAAGTATTCCTGCTCTTTGATGTTCTCCGTATACCCTAATGAGGACTTTGCCGATCCATCAAGCTTGGCGATCTGCATGCTCTCAACTCGACTGCGTTGACATTCCAGTAGTAAAACCGGTTCCTGCTCTTCCCACTTCATGGAACGGATCTCTGTTTTGCTTGAAATCCCTTCAATCTGGTTGAACAGGCCTTTGATACTGGATCTGACGTCTAAAGAATTTTCATCTGCACGATCGATGATATTTCTTTCTATGCTATCTTTCATTGTTTTGGAAAAGGTGAAGAATGAGCGATAAAAAGTAAACAGAAAAACAGTTATAATGATAAAAAATACAATCATTAAATTGTTTATAATATGGTAGTTACTCCCTTTTCGCTTTTTTGTATCAAAGTTCTGTTTATTCCTGTTCACCTTATCACCTCCCGCACCGTGATGGTTCTATATCAAATTTCCTGGCTTGTGGTACTCATAGTCTGATACTTGTGTCATCAACCCATCGGCCTGTCATATTCTTCCGCTCCTTATATCTTTCGTACAATTATTGAAAATAAATTACATCAATTCTAAAGATTAACGTACGATAGCATGTATTTCTCTCATTTCTTTGGACAAGAGGAGTAGGAGATATGTACAGATCCTTCGCTACGCTCAGATAAAACACATACCTCTGAAGCTACTTATGAACTTATTAGTGGGGGGTGTGAACAGTCTCCCACGGCCTAGGTGCCGCCAAACGACACGAAAGCTTGGCCGATTTCACAGGAGTAACTGTGACCAGAGAAAATTTGTTTATAACGAAGGAGTAGCTTGATAATATCTGCCTGGAGAACTTATAATGAAGATGCATGAAGCACCTGGTGCTTGGTGTATGCGGTATCCGGAAGCCGACACTTTTATGAAAGGAGTGATCTGCGTTGAAGATTGAAATGGAGGTGGCTGCCCTTTAGCAGCAAACCAAGGTGTACAGCCCAGCTGTACACCTTTTATCAAATGCCCTTAAGACCCCTGCCTCTATAGGCGGGGGATAGACCGATTTCCCCTTCAGTGGTGGGTACAATCCCCCACTGAAGGGCATTTGATAAAAGGCTCGCGGATCGTTCATAACTATCAGAGATAGTTATGAACTAGATGCACACAAAATGCGTAAGTCACACACAAAAACATTGTTGTTTTTGCGTGTAGAAGGTGCTTTCAGTGCCCGCATTTTGGCGCACAATTCGCGCAAGCGCTCATTGAATTTTGATTTCCGGCGTATTCCATGAAAAACAAAAACCACAGCACCGGCATCGGTGCTATTACCAGACAAGAGAACCGGGATTGGTGCTTAGTTTGTTGGAGACAGCTCTATCAGCATCCGTTTCAGCTGTCTAATAAACAGAAATATTAAAATATATCAATTATTGATAAGCTTAATATATTATCGGGTCAGCCCCCCTGTTGGCAAACAGCTTTGAACTGCCAGGATAAAAAACAGGGCGGTTGTTTCGATAAGCTTCCAGAACCATACGTATGTTGTTCGGTGTAACATGATTCACGTTATTGGTTCCCCTGCCAAGCATAATGTCATCATCAGGTTGAGCCATATGGCAAACCTCTGCCGGAGATGAGCGTCTGTTGCTGTAAACGGTGCGCCGTCACTGGCTATGCCGATACCATTGATCATCGTTTTTGCATCATAGGTTATCTTTTCCCACAGACCGGTGTCCTTGTTCTGAATTTTTATGGTGACAATGCCAGATTTGCGATTCCATTTAGCATTACCCCCCAGAGCCGTTACAATATCTCTCAGATTCCCTGTTGTTACACCATTGTATGTTTTGGCATTACCTACAGAAATGCCATTGAGTGTTATATTGGAGGATATTGCCTTTGATTGATCTGCCTTGCAGACATCTGAAATCGCATTGGCGTATGCTTCAATATTCGCCTGTAACATAATATACCGCCTGACAGGTTAGGATTTTCTTGTTTCCAGGTAACATTTTTTCTGTTTTGTTCATATGAATATTATACCATCTTATGATTACTTGAATAGATTTCGAATAAAAACAGTATCTGCAGGTAATGATTAAGTTGATAAGAAACAAAGAAGTTGCAACAGTCCTGTTAAAATAAATTGATTAGCAAGTCATTCTGAGGGTATAGTATAATAATAATTACATTTTTGAAACTATTACATTTCGGGAGGTGTTATCAATGACAGAAAAGCAACTTGATCCGGATAAATTGAAAATATGGAGAACATCAGCGGTTGTAGAAAACTTTAGAGAGATGCCTGAAACCAAGGTTTCGGTCCCTTCTGAGACTTCGATTGTAGTTGCCAAGGAATTTGTGGATGATAATCAGAAATAGACCGCTTATGAAAAGGGGTGCATTCGAAAATGAATGCACCCCTTTCTGCACTCCAGACGCACAGCCAATTAGGTAAAGGTATAATTCATACCGCTGTTATTATCCCAGTTTTCAGCGCTGTCCTTGAAGGCCACATTGATATTCATTCCATGCATGGTCGGAATGTCCGCATGGAATGAATTTCCGAAGCGGTTCATGCGGACGGTCTGTACGTTTTCCCAACTGGTATTGCTGCCATAGCCTATTACAGAATATACATCGTCTGCGCCGCTATTGGCCAGAAGCCCGTCATATTTCAGTGCTACCGTGTGATCGGAAACTTTCGACAGGACAACACCATTGTTCTGATACGGCTGACTGCCATAGAGATCAAGGTTTTCAGAGAATTCCTCTTTAAATTCCTTCGCCTTTCCACTTGCCTGCTTTGCCGCGTTCTGGTTTGCCGTGTGCTTGCCGCTCTTTGTCTTTTTGGGTTCGGGCTCAAACACATTATCAAAAATACTCATACCTTCATTATCCTCCTGTTCATGTTTTAATGCATTTAGTATGCGACATTCATAAATCATTTATAACAGGATAATTCGCCAGCATCATTATTTTTACCTTTCATTTCCTATTCCAAAGGATGAAGTGTTTAAATAGTTGCAGAATTTGATTCAAACAAAAATAAACGCAAACAAGCATGTAAAAAATGCACTCTTTACCGCAGTAAAAAGGCGTAAAAGAAAAACGGCCCTTTACGCCTTTGTTTTAATTATTTTGTTGTGGTAAACTTTTGGTACCAAATGACTAAACTGAATTAGAATGCTGTATGAATAAAAGCATCCAGTAATTTCACTGCATTCATGACGTCATTTTTATCTACCATCTCGCAGGGTCGGTGTATATACCGGCAAGGTATTGATACGCCCCCCGATTGGATTCCTCCTGCCGTGATTTGGATAGCACCCGCATCATTGGCACCTTTAATCAGCACTTCCAACTGATATGGTATATTCTTTTCCACAGCACACCGGATAAGAGTATCTCTTATATAGGGATGGGATATGGTCCTGGTATTCATAATCAAGACAGTTGGACCTTTTCCCATCTCAGTTGCCGATGGCTTGCATTCCGGGGTGTCTCCGGTGCTGGTCACATCCACTGCCAAAGCCATATCCGGCTTTATTCCGAATGCGGCGGGTCCCGCTCCGCGCAGCCCCACCTCTTCCTGCACGGTAAAAGCAAAAATCACTTCGTTTGGAGGGTTTTTTATCTGTTGAGCGAGTGCGACTAAAATGGCACATCCAATGCGGTTATCCAGCGCTTTAGAGATGTATCGTCCATTCTGTTCAAGGGTTTCCCCAACAAATACACCCATATCTCCGGGTTGAACAAGCTCAGAGGTTTCTTTCCTGTTTTTTGTGCCAATATCTATATACATCAGATTTAATTTCAGATCCTTCATCTCTTCCAGAGCTTCTTCATAACCAACCGCACCGATGATCCCATTCCCGAAAGATACTCTCTGCCCCGTCGCCATAAAGGCATTCACGCCGCCCATATTGGAAAAGCGAATGAAACCATTCTTATCGATATTCGCCGCCACCACGCCAATTTCATCCATATGAGCAGCCAGCATAATCCGTTTCCCGGGGCCTTTTTTCACTGCAATCAGGTTGCCTATCGCATCGGTATACACCTCATCCACATATGGGGTTATGTTTTTTTGTATCAGGCTGCGGATTTCCTCTTCACGGCCGGAA
>JAAYJG010000525.1 GCA_012523055.1 Ruminiclostridium sp.
CGTTAAATCCACCGGGAAACCATAGGTATCATGAAGCCTGAAAACCATATCGCCGGTGAGGGTATTGTTTCCTTTTTGTCTGACCTGCGCAATATATTGATCCAGAATGGTCATTCCCTGGTCTACGGTAGCGTAAAATTTTTCTTCCTCGATAGAGATGACCTTTTTAATATAATCCCGTTTTTCTTCCATATGCGGGTAAGCACCCATGGAGGTATTGATCACCGTATCGGCCAGCTTTGCCAGGAAGGTTTCTTTGATTCCCAGAAGCCTTCCATGCCGTGCGGCACGACGGATTAACCTTCTTAAAACATATCCGCGGCCTTCATTGGACGGCAAAACGCCATCGGAGATCATCATGGACGCGCTTCTGCAATGATCCGTAATGACGCGGATTGAAACGTCCTTTTTCTTATCGCTGCCATATTGCATTGCAGCAAAACTGCAAACCTTGTCAAGAACCGAGCGAATCGTGTCCACCTCAAAAAGATTGTCCACCTCCTGCATAACACAGGCAAGGCGTTCGAGCCCCATTCCGGTGTCAATATTCCTTGATTTCAGTGGTATATACGTCATGTCCTTCTGACGTTCGAACTGCGTAAATACCAGGTTCCATATCTCGACATGACGGTCGCAATCGCATCCTACGGTACAGCTTTCCTTGCCGCAGCCCTTCTCGGGTCCGCGGTCGAAGTAGATTTCAGAGCAGGGGCCGCAGGGGCCGATGCCATGCTCCCAGAAGTTATCTTCCTTGCCCATTTTGAAAATCTTGCTTTCAGGCAGACCAACATCCTTGTTCCAAATATCGTAGGCTTCATCATCTTCCAGATAAACCGAAACATTCAGTTTTTCCGCCGGAATGCCCAACTCCACAGTAAAAAATTCCCACGCCCATGCAATCGCTTCCTTTTTAAAATAATCCCCAAAAGAGAAATTGCCAAGCATTTCAAAAAAGGTGCCGTGTCGGGCTGTTTTACCCACATTGTCGATATCCGGTGTACGGATACATTTCTGGCAGCTCGTAACCCTTTTGGACGGAGGAACCTCCTGACCGGTGAAATAAGGCTTTAAGGGGGTCATCCCGGCGTTGATCAACAGGATACTGGGGTCGTTGACCGGTACAAGCGAAAAGCTGGGCATACGTAAATGCCCTTTGCTTTCAAAGAAAGAGAGAAATTTTTCGCGCAGCTCGTTTAATCCAAATTTTTGCATGATGAATCCTCACTCCAGTCCAACTGCATTCTGTCTTGATCCAGGCAGTCCGCAGTGATATATTTCAACTCATTTCAAAAGCCAACCTGAAAAAACAGAAGGGTTTTAGGTTATTCTGGCATTTTGCTCTCTCAAGTATACTAAAACCCTTTGAAAGTCGTCAAGTGCCGTATAAATTATTCAGGCATTCTGGCAACCAGCAAAACAAAACCTGCGGTTACATTTTGGCTGGTCGCAGACCAAAGCCTGCTACCCGCCCCTGCAAACTACCGGCAGGCCTAAGTCTATCCCGATACAGACCGATACAGCCTTTTTAGCAGTATTTTCAGCATTGCCACCAGTGGTACGCTGAGCAGGAGTCCCAGCATCCCGAACAGCTTCCCGCCAATAATGACAGCCAGTATCGTAGTAACCGGATGCAGGCCAAGCTTACCCTCCATAATTCTTGGTGACAGGTAGATGTTATCCACTTGCTGCACCACCAGAAAGACAATCGCTGTCCATAGTGCCATCCAGGGTGACATCGTTAATGCAACAGCCAGTGCAGGAACAGCACCGATATATGGGCCAAAGTAAGGTATGATGTTGGAAACCCCTCCAATAAAGCCCAGAAGCGGCGCATAGGGCATTCCGATAAGAATAAGCCCCAGTGTTTCAATGATTGAAATGATGATCGCTATGATGATCTGCCCCTGGATAAACCGTAGCACAACCTGATGAATATCCCGGAAGAAGCACACCATTTCTCCTCTGATTGATTTTGGAAAGAAATACTTTATGTTGTTGACAAGATGTTCTTTGTCTTTCAGAATATAAAAGGATAATATCCATGCCAGCAGCACATCTAAAATGAATGATACAGTTTCTGGCAGGGTGGAAATAAAATCAATCATAGCCTGTGTGAGTTTTCCCTGTATTTTTGACAAGCTGTTATCCAGTTCTTTCAACAGTTCTTGTTGCCAGCTTGAGGAAGTATTCCTTTCGATAAACCTTTTCAGGTTTTGAAAGAGTTCATCAAACATCTCCGGAAGTATTGTAGTGAGATCTTTTATGTTGTCAACAAGTATGGGAACCAGCCAGAACAAAATCACGAGGATGATAAGAAGGCTGAGTACAAAGGATATGACAACACCAAGCGTTCTGGGTACCTTCATCCTGTCGAGTGCTTCAACCAAAGGCAGAAGAAGGTATGCAACAACAATTCCAATTCCCAGTGGCATTAATGCCTGCAGAAAAACCTTTACATACCTTGTCATAAAAAAAAGAAGCCCTGCCAGGAGGGCTGCGAGAATACCAATTCGAATCCAACGACCTGCCTTCACCAGGCACCTCCGCAAAGCCTTATTGATGATGTACTCAACTTTCCCACAGTGTTTTGGGTGCTTGCCTGTAACAGCAGGCTCCTGTCACGGCGTGTTATTACATCTGCGGCAGCGCCCTGAAACACGTAAGTTGAAGTGAGAAATTAGAGTTATGTACCTTTTCTCAATCCCAAATAAATTTGGTATGCTTATTGAGAAAAGGTTTAAAAGGGAAGATCTTTTGAAACGATTAATGCATTATATCGGACAGTTCCGACACAATACGCCTTGATTTTTTAACCATGTTTTTGCCCATGCGCATCATGCGCTTCTTTGTTTTGTGCACATCGATATCATGATTGGCGATCATGGACACCGTAGCCCCAACAATGCCTCCAATCAGCATTCCGCTGGTAAACCCGTTCTTCATGTCAACAGCCTCCTTTACTCCGAGAGCAATGGTACATATGTGATTTAGATCTTTTAAACTGAATCTGTTCCAAGCCATTCCTTCAATCCTTTGTGAAGCCCCGAAATCTCTTCCCGGGTATCCTGGTCAATCGAGATAAATTCCTGTGAAAATTCAACCTGGCTGAGCACCGGCATTCTTTTTCGTCCATTCCACAGATCTTCGATCAGGCTGCCGGATAATATCATATCCCGCACAAACCCATTGGATGGATCAAAGCTGAAGTCGGCAACACGCCCTATCCATTCCCCTTTGTCATCAACAACAGATTGCTTCAGAAAATCTCCTGCCAGGATCATTTTCTTTCTGGCCGATTTGGACAAGGATTTCAACTCCATTGTTTCTTTCATATCAATCCTGTCCCGCCTGATCTGGCGAACGTGGCCGAAGGAAATGTACCTGTAACGGATATCCCTGTTCCGTCTTTCCAGAAAAAATCCGGAAACAACCTTTAATTTCGGTTCGAGCGTGATATCTTCAATCTGCCCCAACCACTTCTCCTTCAAATAAACCGATGCACCTGACAATTCAGACCAGTAAAGCATACAGGCTCCCTTACACGTACTGTCTGTATTATTGCAAACCTTTAACCGCCAGATTCCAATCTTATTATTTGTTGAAATCAAGAAAAGAATTCTGTTTTTTTGATTTGACTATATTTACATATTCCATTAAAATTGACGTTGTATTATGATGAATTATCTGCTTTTCAGGTAGAACTTTATTCGTTTCAATTTCAAGGGGGCTATATGATGGTCGAAAAATTTTTGAACGAGCTTGGGCTGGATATCCGTTCAACACTCATTCCGCAGCAGGGAACCGACATGCGCAAATGGTCGGTTGTAGCCTGTGATCAATACACTTCCGAGCCTGAATACTGGAAACAGGTTGATCAATTGGTGGGCAGCTGCCCGTCTACCCTGCGTTTGATCTTCCCTGAGGTTTATCTTGACAGGGAAAATGCTGAAGAAAAACAGCAAAGAATTTCCAACATCAACCTGGCCATGTGTGATTATCTGGATAGGGGCTTTTTTCGGGATATCACCAATTCCATGATCTATATCGAAAGGACAATCCGCAACGGAAAAGTTCGAAGAGGCCTGATCTGTGCTGTTGATCTTGAGCATTATGATTTTTCAAAGGGTTCAACAAGCCTGATTCGTGCCACAGAAGGCACGATTCTGGATCGTCTTCCACCCAGGATTAAAATCCGCGAGAATGCCTGCCTGGAGCTTCCCCATATCATGATGCTGATTGATGACCCCAAGGCAAGCATTGTCGAGCCGCTTTCCCTGTGCAAAAAGAGTATGGACAAGCTGTACTCTTTTGACCTGATGATGGATTCAGGGCATATTGAGGGCTACCGGGTGAATGATGAAACCCTGCTGCAGAATATATTCCAGGGTTTGATGTCCCTGAAGTCCGCTGAAAACTTCTCTGCACAATATGGTGTTGATCCCTCAACCAGCCCGCTGCTATTCGCAGCAGGTGATGGAAACCACTCCCTCGCTACGGCGAAATCCTGCTGGGATCAGCTGAAAACGTCTCTGTCAGAATCGGAAAGGGAAAAACATCCGGCTCGTTTTGCATTGGTCGAGCTGGTGAATGTGCATGACAGCGGCCTGGATTTTGAGCCCATCCATCGGTTACTGTTCCATGTGGACAGTTCCGATCTCTTGTCTGCTTTTTGCAGCTATTACTCGGAAAACGGCATTCAATGTGGTTATGAATATGTTTCTGGTTTGAATGAAATTCCTGAAAATACCCAGGCCCGCCACGTCATTCCCTTTGTTTATGGGAGCAAGACAGGCTATTTATGGGCTGACAAGCCTTGCTTTAACCTGGATGTGGCAACCCTGCAGCATTTTTTGGATGCATACCGGAAGAATAACCCTGAAGTTGATATTGATTATGTACACGGGGATGATGTAATTGAACGACTAGGCAGAGAAAGTAACAACATGGGATTCATTCTCTCCCCTATGGACAAGGCCGACCTGTTTAAAACAGTTATTCTGGACGGAGCGCTGCCCCGAAAAACATTCTCCATGGGCGAAGCGGCAGACAAGCGCTTCTACCTGGAATGCCGAAGCCTGACCGGAAGGTGACCAGAGGGTCATTTACACCGGGCGGGGCCCAGGTTCCTTTGTAAATATTATGTCTACATTACCATAGACGAGGCTCAGGTTCCTTGGCAAAGAATCAACTCATGTCGAGGAAACCGAGGTATGACAACTTTTGTCAGGCTTCCTCCCCTGAATATGCTTATCTGTAACTTCATGACAGCTCATTTGCGGTATCCGACAATGTGCAGGGGGCGATATTTTTGATAGGCATAACTCGATAATGGGTAAAAATCCCGGTCATAGGTGTGGGTCGCGATTTTTATATTTTCGGGATCATCCCCTTTTCCCTTTTCAACAACGATTAATGAATGCCTGAAAATGACACCATTGAAGGAAAGCTGTATGATGTCCCCTGGAACCAGTTCTCCGAGAGGAACTTCTTTTGCGTAAGGTCCCTTACCTTCGTTTCCAATCAGAAAATTATATAGAAACTGTACCCCTGTCCATGATGCTGCTCGGTCGTAGTTGCTGTAATAATACCAGCCATAAACGGGCTTTGGGTTCATTGTGTTGCAGCCGGCATGAATACATTGAGAAATGAAATTGGTACAGTCGCCTCCGTACCTGCTGAAATCCAGGTATGCAGGATTGCGTCCAAACGCCCATTGATGTGCATAGACAAGTGCTTTCTCCCTGTTATAGGCTTGGGTTTTCATAAGACAACTCCGATTGTGTTTCTGTTACCATCTTATGAAAAACCTCCGCGACTGTTCTCTAATATGATGAATTCATCTCATTTTGTTTTATAGATAAGTAAAGAGGTTGATATATGGAATTACGTTTTTAGTGAAGGAACCTGGGCCCCGCTAAGTGATCAATTGAGCCAAGGGACCTGTCCCTGGTGGCTCGATGGTCAAATTGAGCCAAGGGACCTGTCCCCGATGGTTATGGTGCGGCAAATCTTTTCTATCTTCTCACTGTTTTTTTGACCAGGGGCATCTTCTGTGCCGGTAAGAATATCAACACCGTAAGGGGCCGCGTGCTTGAGAAGCTGGCCAAGGTTATCTGCGGTTATGCCGCCTGAGAGGATGAGCGGCTTTTTAGCGATTTGAATTATACCGCGACAGAATTCAGCATCCAACTGGCGCGAGGAAGAAGCCGGAGAGGCAGCACAGCGGGTATCTATCAGTACTGCCGCAACCATAGTACCTGAAAGTGCTGAGACAGCCTCAGCAACCGAAGAAAACCCCGGCATTTCGCAGCTGCCGTCCTTCCTAACCGGCACAGCCTTTATGGTCTTTATTCCATGAGACAACAGTGCTTCCGCCAGATACTCCGTCTGTTCAAAGCTCTCCTTGTAGTGCAACTGAACATAATCAGGGCGAAGTTCAACTGCCAGCGATAAAATTTCCTCAGCATTACCGCCGGTCACGATACAGCTTTCCACCGCTTCAGGGACACAGGCAAGCAGTTCTTTTGCCTGTTCCTTTGAAAGTGCCCATGGCACCGGAACCGGATAATTGATTACAAAACCAAGCATATTTGCACCGGCTGCCGCACAAAGTTGAATATCCTGTTCATTCATCAGTCCACATATTTTCAGCCTTGTCATGCTTCTACCTTCCCTTGCTGAGAACTTTGAAGTATTCTGCAGGATCATCCGCCTGAAGCAGCGCCGAACCAATTAACAACGCGTGGGCTCCCGCATCGATGGCGGCACAGACATCATCACGGGTATGCAGGCCGCTTTCGTTTACAATCAGCGCATCTGCAGGTGCTTGAGCGATGAGGGTAAGCATTCGGGATACATTTCCGTCATCCAACTCCAGCCTGCCGATATCCTTGTTGTTGATACCGATAAGCTTCGCTCCCAAATCAGCGGCAATCTCCAGTTCCTGTAATGTGTGCATTTCGACAAGCACCTCCAGCCCCAGTTTATGGGCGGCGCGGAAAAGCTTCGTCAACCTCTGGGGACTGTGCATGGAGCAGATCAGCAGAACTGCGGACGCACCTGCCCACACCGTATCTTCAAGGGCTCTCACCCCTGTGATGAAATCCTTGCGCAGAACAGGCAGTCCGCTGACCGTAACCACCTGTTCCAAATCATCCAGCGATCCGTGATAATGTTCCTTTTCAGTAATCACCGCAAACGCTGGCGCACCCGCATTTTTGAAAGTCAAGGCAAGCTCGGGGTGTGTGCGCCCCCGAAATAAGTCACCATATCGGGGTGAATATGCCTTGATATCAACAATAATCGGGATTCTGCCCTGCTGCGCCTCGGCGCGAAGCGCATTGGAGAATCTGCGCTCCATATCAGGTCAGAAAGGCGTTTGAGGCCTTTTGCAGCTCTTCCAGCTTATGTTCAGCCGCACCGCTGTCGATAAGCTTCGCCGCCATTTCGATTCCATTCGCAAAACTGGAAACACGATTTCCAATGTAAAGAGCACCCGCCGCATTCATCAGGATCGCATCACGGCGAGGTCCTGTATCCTTCCTGCCAAAGATATCGCGAATACACGCGGCATTTACCTCCGGTGTTCCGGTTCTGATATCTTCAAGGGCGCAGCTTTTCAGACCAAATTGCTCGGGTGTGATTTCATAGCTCCTGACCTCCCCGTTTCTTAGCTCGTTGATGCGTGTGGTGCCCATCAGGGAGATCTCGTCCAGACCGTCAAGGCCATGCACAAAGAGCGCGTCGGTATATCCCAGGTCTTTGGCAACCTGAGTGACAGTATCCACAAGCTCGGGTTTATAGACACCCAGAATGTGGCGCGTGGCAAAGGCGGGGTTTATCAGCGGACCGATGATCGTATAGAAAATGGTTTTGATTCCAAGCTCGGTTTCCGGAGGAAGTACCTTGCACATGACCGGGTGAAACAATGGTGCATAAAGGAAAGCGATGCCGATTTCTTCGATAAGCTTTTCAGCCTGTGCAGGTGTTAAGTTGATGTTTACGCCCAGCGCTTCCAAAACATCGGCAGAGCCGGAGAGGCTTGAAATAGAGCGGCTGCCGTGCTTGGCCACGGGGATGCCAGCAGCTGCGGCAACAATCGCCGTAGCCGTTGAGATGTTGAAGGTACTCAATCCACCGCCGGTGCCGCAGGTGTCCATCAATGGTTCGCTGACCTTTGGCCTTAACTGTACGCAATTGTCCCGCATGGCGTGTGCGATGGCCGAAGTTTCGCTGAGGGTTGGTGATTTCATCAAAAGAGCTACCTGAAAACCGCTGATCTGTACATCCGTAATCCTGTCATTGGCGATTGCGAAGATTAAATCTGATATTTCCTGTGCTGTAAGATCCTGTCTGGTAGTGAGTTTCGATAAGATTTTTTTGTACACGGCAATTACCCCTTTCATATTTATCAAAATTCTGAGCTCTCCCTGTTATTGAGTAAGGCTCTCTCCCATTCTGCCGGTCCTGTGTGACCATTTCGGAAGCTGCGAGGCTAATTTGCTGTATTTTTCTTTTGGTCGGCGTGGTATCTCACCGACAGCAAAAACACATATTGCTCAACTGTAACTGAAAGCTTTTACTACTGTGTAATTGCCTTTTTTATTTGCGAGACATAGTCTGCCACCGGTTCAATACAGTTTTCACCATGTTCAGCGATGATCTTCACGATTGCGCTGCCGATGATGATTCCGTCGGCATATTGTGCCATCTGCTTTGCCTGTTCAGGTGTAGATATGCCAAATCCAATAGCGCACGGAATGTCTGTAACTTCGCGCAAGGTACTGATGATAGATGCAATTTCACTGGTCAGGTTTGTTCGTATTCCGGTGACACCAAGGGATGACACACAATACAGAAACCCTTCAGCGACCTTTCCTATCTGCACAGTGCGATCAGCAGATGTTGGTGCAACCATGGATATAAGCTCAATGCCATGCTGTTTGCAGGCACCCGCAAATTCATCCCTTTCTTCATAAGGGGTGTCGGGGATAATGAGACCATCAATACCGCATTCAGTACAGCGTTTCATGAAGTGATCCGTTCCATAGGCGAATACCGGATTTGCATATGTCATAAATAGCAATGGTATTTGGATGCCTTTCCTGAGCTCTTTGACCATGTCAAACAGTTTATCCGCAGTGCAGCCGGCTGCAAGCGCTCTGGCACTGGCAGCCTGGATTACAGGCCCTTCAGCGATCGGATCCGAAAACGGAATACCAATCTCAATAATGTCAACCCCGGCCGCTGCTGTTGCACGGATGATCCTTGCTGTCGTTTCGATATTGGGGTCACCACCGGTGATGAAGGCAATGAACGCCTTCTCCTTTCCAAAAGCATTTTTAATTCTACTCATAAAGATCCACCCCCTTATAACGGGCTATTGCGGCGACATCCTTATCGCCACGCCCTGATACATTTATCACGATGATCTGTTCAGGTGTCATTTCCTTTGCAATCACCATTGCGTGAGCAACAGCGTGGGCGCTTTCAATGGCCGGAATGATGCCCTCGGTGCGTGACAGATATTCGAACGCAGCCACAGCCTCATCGTCTGTTACCGGGACATAGCTGGCACGTCTATTTTCCCAGAGCATCGCGTGCTCCGGGCCGATCCCGGGGTAATCAAGCCCGGCAGAAATGGAATATACAGGGGCGATCTGCCCAAAATCATCCTGACAGAACAATGATTTCATTCCATGGAATATCCCTGTTCTTCCGGTGGCTATCGTTGCCGCGTTCTTATCCGTGTCAATGCCATGTCCTGCGGCTTCACAGCCAATCATCCTGACAGACTTGTCGCCGATAAAGTCATAAAACGCTCCAATAGCGTTACTGCCGCCGCCTACACACGCGATCACCACATCAGGCAGCTTCCCTTCTGCCTCCATGAGCTGAGATTTGATCTCCTCGCCGATGATCTTCTGGAAATCACGAACCATAGTCGGAAAAGGATGAGGCCCCATCACTGAACCGAGAACATAATGCGTATCCTCGATTCTTGTCACCCATTCACGCATTGTTTCGTTCACGGCATCTTTCAGGGTTTGGGTTCCGCTGGTTACCTCATGAACCTTAGCGCCTAACAGCTTCATGCGATAAACGTTCAGCGCCTGACGCTCGGTGTCTTCCTTACCCATGAATACTTCGCATTCCATGTCCATCAAAGCGGCAACGGTCGCGGTCGCGACGCCGTGTTGGCCGGCACCGGTTTCCGCGATTACCCGTGTTTTTCCCATCTTCTTCGCAAGAAGCACCTGCCCAATAACATTGTTGAGCTTGTGGGAACCGGTATGGTTCAAATCCTCACGCTTCAGATATATTTTCGCTCCGCCAAGATCTCGTGTCATTTTTTCTGCGTAGTAAAGCAGTGAGGGTCTGCCGACATAATGTTTCAGCAACGATGCAAGCTCAGCTTTGAATTCAGGCGCGTTGCTCCATCGCATATACTCCCTTTCCAACTCATGCAGTGCAACCATCATTGTCTCCGGAGCATATTGACCACCATACTGCGAAAACCTTCCATTTGTCATGACTTTCTCCCCTTTCGTGCAATAAAAAAAGCCTTTGTCCTGTAAACATAGGACAAAAGCTTCATACTTCTGCGGTACCACCTAAATTGGTGCAATGATGCACCCATCTCGTCACGCACTAACATGCGTATTCCATAGATAACGGGCGGAAAACCCGGTGAATATTACTGGGCCTTGCGGCCTTTCTCTTCACCCTCATGAACCCATTCGGCATTGTGCTGACTGCTGCAATTACACTATCTGCAGCTCTCTGGGAGCCCTCGATCAATGCTTACTCTTTTCAATCGTCGGTTTAACAATATTGGATTTTATTATATAAAGTTTTTATGCATCTGTCAACAAGGAATTTTTAACCACCTGACGGAAAAGTATGGATACCCATCTATTCCAAAATATCCATAGGTAACAAATCTTACTTTGTGTTATATACCCCTCTACCTAAAACACCGGAATGATTTACTGTGCATTTATGTAAACCCATTTGAGTGAATATTCTATTCCAACAGCGTTTCCAATGTTGGTCACATAGTCCTCCAACAATGCTTGCGCCCTCTGCTGAGCATTTGCAAGCAAGGCTGTATCACTGGCGGCTGTTTCCTCCAGCCTTCTTTGTGCGACCTCAAAGGCAGCGACTTCATCAGCTGCTTCAATTTTCGCAGAGTCCTTTTTTACAATGAAGGAATCCTTTGTCAAAGAGGTGGAGTCCACCTTACAGCCGAGCACTTTGGCAGCCGGAAGTGTTATTGTAATCTGCGTATTATTGACCTCAATGGTCACCAGTGATATATCCACACCTAATTTTACAACACCACTATATTCAATCCAGAACTGTTTATCCTTTTTCCACCACAAAGCACCCTGAGCATCCTCCTGCATAAACTTCGCAACATTATGATAATAGCACTCCATAACGGCTAATTCACAAATCGCTTTCATCTGGGAGGCTTGAGGTTCCATCGTTATCGGTTTTTTTTCGGCAGGAGCGGAGCAGGATACGCACATCCCCGTCATGATTAAAGCTAAGAACAAACTTAGTATCTTTCTCATTGTAATGCTCCTCCTATTCAATGACCAATGTGTAGTCTGAATCCAGTTGTTCAACAATTGGCTTAGTGAGGGCGGTCAGGACATTTACGGCGTTCTGCCTTGCCAACTCGAAGATTTTATCTTCCCGTTCGCTCTCCTGTTTCACATCGATCTCGCACGCCTTAAAGGCCTCCTGTGTGACTGTTGAGGTATTGGCTTTATTGTTATAAAAGATAAAATCCAGCGACGAAATATCAACATTCACCTCTGTAATGTATATCTCGGGGATAACAATGTTGATTCTTTTCTTTTCAAAATCGACAGAGATTTCAAGTTTCTTAAAGTCGATTCCCGCGTCCACTATCGCCTCATAGGACACATAGTAGTCTGTTTCACCAGGCTTTTCATCATTCATCACCTGAGCAATTCCATTATAAACCGCTCTGAAAGTAGATAGCTTACTGACATTGATTATCTTCTCCAACTGTGAGACGGTAATGATTACGGGTTTGCTCTCTTTTGGCGCTGTTATTTGCGGCAGGAATACAACAACCGCAATGACCACAATCGCAAGTGCCACGGTTATGATAGAGACCAGAACCATTATTGACATCCTTTTCCTTGTGTCATTTTCCATGCTCTCATTCTCCTTTACAGGTATAACTCCAGTTTCATAATAGCACGTGTAATTTACACGAAAATGGAAAATATTACTTTCATTTTAACATATTTCGACAAAGAACTCAAGGTAACGGGTAGGCGAATCAACGAAAACCAATGAATGCTTATCCCTTCGAAAAGCCCATTAGAGTTTTAAAATATGCTGCCTGGCAGCAGAATTATGGGATATGAACGATAACGATCTGAACCTTGAAAAAACAGAAATGTGTGAGGATGTGCTTCGAGGTCAACTACGTAATTTCGCCGAAGATCAATAAACCTGGCATTCCTCTATCAGAGAAACCCAGTCTATTATCAAAGACTAATTTTAGTTGATTGTGTGATTTGTATTTCTCAATATTTCTTCTAAATTTTTGAGATTGAAGGAAGCCACAAAGTGATTCTGGATCCCGCTTGCTGGTATGGTTGAGAATTTATACAAGAACTTGGGGCTCTGTGGTATGGAAGTAAATTTACACAGGAACCTGGGCCCCTGTGGTATGGAAGTAAATTTACACAGGAACCTGGGGCTCTGTGGTATGGAAGTAAATTTACACAGGAACCTGGGCCCCGCCCGGTGTAAATGGTGTAAATGTTTAAAAGCTGTTGCGCAATTCCTCCATGATTTTCTTTTCCAGGCGGGACACCTGTACCTGAGATATGCCCAGCTTCATGGCTACCATCTGCTGGGTTTCCTCTTTGAAATATCTTAGAAAAACCAGCTCTCGTGATCGCTGATCCAGGTTTTGCAAAGCTTTGCTGAGCGCAAGGCGCTCTAAAATGACCGATTCCTTCAGGTTTTCCTCGGATTGCAAAATATCAATCAGATAGATGGGATGCTGATCATTATCACCGATGGTTTTATACAAAGACTCGGGTTGATACCCTGATTCCAGTGCTTGAACAAGCTCTTCGGGCTCTACCTCCAGCTTTTCCGCCAACTGATTTATGGTGGGGCTCTGCCCGCTTTCCTTTTCCATGGCCTCCTGAAGTATTCTGGCCTTCTGCCCCAGCTCCTTGAGCACCCTGCTGACCTTGATCGAACCGTCATCCCGAAGGAAACGTTTGATTTCCCCCATGATCATCGGTACCGCATAGGTGGAAAAACACACTTCAAAGCCCGGATCAAACTTCTTAATCGCCTTCACCAACCCAATAGATCCGATTTGAAACAAATCCTCCGTTTCAACATCCCTGGATTTAAAACGCTTCAAAACACTCCATACCAGACCCAGATTCTCCTTCACCAGCGTGTTTTGCGCATCGGAATCCCCTTCTTGAGCCTGTTTGATCAAAATCAGCGTTCTTTCCTCAATGGTCTTTGGTTCAGTCGTGCGATTGTTCACAATGAAAACTCCCGTCTTTTGTACTATTGAAAAAGTATCAAAATCGAGTTTATTTAGGAAGTTTCAGAACTGGTAAATTTCCATAAGTACCTGGGCTGTACCCTTGGTAAACACAGTATAAAGTATATTGTCTATCTCTTGCTGAAAAACTTCTTCATGAACACTTTAGTTCCATCTCCTGGAGAGGATTGTACGCAAAGGCTGTCCATGAAGGTTTGCATGATTGTAAACCCCATTCCGGAACGCTCCAGCTCGGGCTTGGAGGTGTACGTCGGAATTCTCGCCTTTTCAATGTCCTCGATGCCTGTGCCGAAATCCTCGATGGTCACTTCAATGCTGTCGGGATATAACACACACTCCATCGTGATGATACCCGGCTGTTGTTCATACCCATGGATGATGGCGTTGGTCACCGCTTCGGATACGGCTGTTTTCAGGTCTGCCAGCTCCTCCAGGGTCGGATCCAGCTGCGCCGCGAAGGCAGATGCAACTACCCTGGCAAACGCCTCGTTGGCGGACTTGCTTTCAAATTCGATTTTCATCCTGTTTATCGGTTGCATATTCCTACCTCACTCAACCATTGAATTGCGTGGATCGGGGTTATCCTCACGGGGGAGCGTTCCAGTGGGTACGCTCCTTATCTGGGGTTATCTTCACGGGGGAGCGTTCCAGTGGGTACGCTCCTTATCTGGGGTTATCCTCACGGGGGAGCGTTCCAGTGGGTACGCTCCTGATCTAATCAATTTTCATCAATTTTTCGATTCCGGACATTTTTAATATTCGTAACAGCGAGGGACCGGGGTTGGCAATAATCATTTTCCCACCGATGCTTCTAACCCGGTTAAACCTACCGGCAATCAAACCAATTCCGGAGCTATCCATAAAGTTAACACCAGCCATATCCAAAACAAAAGTTTTAAAGGGAGCTTTGACCAGCAGCATGTCAATCGTATCCTTCACGCTGACAGCCGTATGATGGTCCAATTCTCCCTTTAAAAAAACAGTGAGTGTATGATGATCCTGCTTGACCTTTATCTCCACTATCATCACTCCATTAATTTATGTTTGATGATCTCTATGATAGTATTCGGTATTTCCCGTAAAAATCCTGCATCGATCCCTCGTGTTCTTTCCTTCTGTTTATGGTTTTCACCACTATCTGCTGTTACGGTAATAATTTGTGCCTTTCATCCGACTACTTTTTTGCTTCGTACATTTTCCTCATGGAGAACTTTCCCTTTCATCCACCTACAGCTTCTTGTACTGTTCTTTGTCTGATGCGAGTTTTTCCAGCTTCCTCAGCCGATGATTCACACCGGATTTACCCAATACAGGAGTCAGCATTTTTCCCAATTCAGTCAGGCTGGCCTCCGGGTTATCCAGTCTCAGACGAGCGATCTCCTTTAAACCCGGCGGCAGGTTTTCCAGCCCCATCAGTTCGTCCAGCAATCGGATGGCTTCCACCTGCTTCACCGAAGCATTAACGGTTTTCTCCAGGTTGGCCGTTTCACAGTTGACAATCCGATTCACGTGGTTGCGCATCTCCTTCAGAATGCGGACATTTTCCATTTCCATCAGCGCATGATGGGCTCCAATGATATTCAGGAAGTCAACAATATCTTCTCCTTCCTTCATATACACGATTTCATAGCCTTTGCGGGTGAGCTGCCTGGGCTTTAGTTGAAAATGCTCCATCCAATGGCTGTATTCCTGCGCAATCCCCTTGTCCATGAATGCGATTTCCATGTGATAGGATTTGTCGGGGTTGATGATTGAGCCACCGGCCAAAAAACCTCCACGGAGATAGGAACGGATGCAACATCTGCTTGTGATGGGATACGGACTGTATTCCAGACGTTTTTCTTCCTGGCGGACATGAATGCCCAGATGATCGAATTGTTGAATGTTCCCGTCTGGGCTGGGCTTGTTCAGGTTCAGCCTGTAAACAACATGCTTTTTCAGGCGGGGATTTTTTTCACCGGCAATTTCAGGCCTGCTGTTGGTTTGAGCCTTGATATGAGTGAACAGAAGCCTGGATACCGAAGCATGCTCGGTAATAAACAGAAGTGCCGGCTGTCCCTGAGCCCCACGCAGCATCAGGCCTGTCCGCAACAAGCCAGCAAGCTCTGCCTGCCTGCAACAGGTTCTTTCATTTTGCAGCCTGGCCAGTTCATCCTTGATATCAGAAGAAAATGACATGACAACCCCCAAATGATACATGGGGACGGTTCTTGTATATCAAGGAACATGATACTTCAATGAGCGCTTGCGCGAATTATGCGCCAAAACGCGGGCGCTGAAAGCGCCTTCAGGGGGAGTGTTCCTCGGCTGAAGCCTGCGGTACACTCCCGACTTGCGCGTTTTGTGTGCAACTAGTTCATAATTATCTCTGATAATTATGAACGGTCCGCGAGCATTTTATCAAATGCCAG
>JAAYJG010000526.1 GCA_012523055.1 Ruminiclostridium sp.
ACCGACGACATTTTTGAGATGATGGAACTGCAGGACGAGCTTCAGTCCCTGTATACCGGCGGTACGGTTCAGCATCTGTACCTGGGGGAAAGCATACAGGAAACCGAGGTTTGCCGCAACATCATCAAGCGCTGCTTTGAAAACTATAAAATGCCCTACATATCCATCACGCCTACTTTCTCAGTGTGCAACAACCACGGCTACATCAGCGGTGAGCATTTTACATGCCCCCAATGCGGCGGGGAAACCGAGGTATGGTCCAGGGTTACCGGTTATTTACGTCCTGTGTCCAATTTCCATAAAGGGAAAAAGGAAGAATACTTCAATCGCCGCAAGTTTGTTATAAAAGATAAGGTTTCGTAAGTTACAAAAGAAGTGTATGGAGGCGCTGAAGATGAAAATCGCCGGTATTGTCAGGCAATCCCTGGTGGATTATCCGGGTAAGATTGCAGCCGCTGTGTTTACCCAAGGCTGCAATATGAACTGTGTATTCTGCCATAACCGTTGTCTCGTGGGGCAGCGTGGAAATGATCCATACCAGAAAGAAGAGGAAGTCTTTTCGTTTTTACAAAGAAGAAGAAAATTCCTCGACGGCGTTGTGGTAACGGGGGGTGAACCTACCCTCCAGCCAGATCTGGAAGGCTTCATTGAAAAGGTTAAGGACATGGGGTTTCTGGTCAAGCTGGATACAAATGGGACCCGCCCTGCGGTCATTAAGAAGCTGTTTGAAAAAAACCTGGTGGACTATGTCGCCATGGATGTTAAGGCCCCAATGAAGAAATACCGTGAAATCTGCCGATCGGAAATTGACGAGCAAGACCTGCTCGAAAGCATGACCCTGCTGCGGGAAGGCGATGTGGACTACGAGTTCAGAACCACCTTCTGTCCCCAGCTGGATGATTCCGACATCCGCGAAATCGGAGAGATGATCGCAGGTTCAAAAAAATACGTTTTACAGCAATACCGTGAAACTGATGCCATAAAAGGCGGGTATACCGGGAAAGCGGCAGTTCAGTTTCATGACGAACCCAACCGCCAGATGCGCAATTATGTATCTTCTTTTCAGGTTCGGGGTGAAATTGGAATCAATGCCATACCGCTGTAATGCGGGGTTTGCCATTCAGTTGCCAAGGCCCCGCGCCAAATTGTGTGGCCATGAAGAGGTTTTCGGGAAAAAGCGACGGAAAAAGCCTGAAGGCATAGGTACGATGAACTGGATAAAAAAGGACAATCCAAAGGGTTGTCCTTTTTCATGGGACAGAGGGGGACAGGGGGGACAAAGGAACCTGTCCCCTCTGTCCCCCCTGTCCCACAACCTGTCCCTATCAGCGAACTGCTGAAATTGCCGATACATATACGGGGTTACAATAGCCTCAGTCTATGGTATAATAGCACATAATAATGTTACATTATTATACAGTCCGTTTCTCGCTGAAGAAGCGGGGGGAGAGAGAATGTATCAGGAAATCATATTGGAAAACAATTTAACCCTGGTTTATGAAAAACTGCCGTATGTGCGTTCGGTTTCCTTCGGCCTTTGGGTGGGGACGGGTTCCCGCTATGAAACCCCGGAACAGAACGGCATTTCTCATTTTATTGAACACATGCTGTTTAAAGGCACCGAAACGAAAACCGCGAAGGATATCGCTATGGCCATCGACAATGTTGGCGGGCAAATCAATGCATTTACCGGAAAGGAATGCACCTGCATCTACACGAAAACACTGGATGAAGACCTGGAACTGGCTATTGATACGGTTGCCGACATGCTGTTTCATTCGCGGTATGATAAATCTCATATCGACACCGAGAAAAAGGTTGTCATGGAAGAGATCAGCATGTACGAAGATTATCCTGAAGAAATGGTACATGATATGCTCACCGAAGAGGTATGGAGCGGAAACTCCCTTGGATATCCCATTCTTGGCAGCTGCCAGTCGGTTTCCGCTATTACGCGGGACGATATCCTGGAATACATGCGGTTATTTTATGTCCCGGAGAACAGTGTCATTTCCGTAGCGGGGAATTTCGATGAACAGAAGCTTGTGGAAATGGTGAGGAAATACTTTGGAAGCTGGAAGTCCAATGATTTCTGCAAGGTGGTCGCCCGAAAGCCATGGTTCAACAGAAGCCTCAAGGTGAAGCGGAAAGATACCGAGCAGGTTCACATATGCCTTGGCTTCAGGGGTGTAAAGCATGGCGAGGAAAGCATGTATTCGCTTTTAACCCTGAACAATATATTGGGCGGCGGAATGAGCTCACGCTTATTTCAGAAGGTTCGCGAGGAACTGGGGCTGGCCTATTCCATCTATTCCTACCCCACATCCTACCGGGATGCAGGCATGTTCACAATATATGCCGCATCCAGCCCCCAGCAGTACACAGAAGTGATAAGGCATATCCAAAATGAAATTGAAACCCTTACCTGTGAAGCCCTGACCATCAGTGATGTGGAAAAAGCGAAAAATCAACTGAAGGGAAGCTTCATTCTGGGCTTGGACAGCACCAGCAGCCGAATGAACAGCATGGGCAAATCACAGCTGATGATGGGGCGGATCCGCACGCCGGACGAGATTCTGGAAAGCATCAACAGGGTCTCCCTCGAATCAATCGAACAAGTGATAAGATATGTTTTCAGAACAGAGCAAATGGGGTTATCCGCCATCGGAGATATTGACTTTGCTCCGGACCTGCTGGACACTATAATGTTTTAACATGGATACCTGTTGTGGTCTCCATGATGAATTCTATTCTCTGTGTTCAGCAGACCCTTCTGATCCATTCTTCATTTGAAATTTCATCAGAACAAGCACTGGAACCCCCTGCCCGTCATACGATGGATTATATGCGAAGAAGGCAGCAAACGGGAAATCGATTGATGCGGGGGGTATATGAATGCAAAAACCAAAGTACCTTGTCATCGGCGGAGATATGCGCAGTTTATATCTTGCCGAATTGCTGAAAAAGGAATATCACAGGGTTGAGATATATGGCTTTGATAAAAAGCTTTCCAACAATAAAAATGCCAGTCTGACGCAAATGGTCACCATTGCGG
>JAAYJG010000527.1 GCA_012523055.1 Ruminiclostridium sp.
ACCTGAATGGCTGTAATGCCGTTTTTAGTACCGGCAACCTTGAAATCCATATCGCCGAAGAAATCTTCGATGCCTTGAATATCCATAAAGGTAATAAATTTATCGGGGTTTTCCTCATCCACGACCAGCCCGGAAGAAATACCGGCAACAGGCTCCTTTATGGGAACACCGGCATCCATCAGAGCCAATGTGCTTGCACAAACGCTGCCCTGTGAGGTCGAACCGTTGGACATCAGCACCTCGGAAACAAGGCGGATGGCATACGGGAAGTCGGCCTCGGACGGAATGACCGGTTCAAGCGCCCTTTCTGCCAAAGCACCATGGCCTATCTCTCTGCGACCCGGGCCACGGTTTGGTTTTGCCTCACCCACGCTGAAGGACGGGAAATTGTAGTGATGCATATAGCGTTTTGTTTCTGCTTCATCGACACCGTCAAGCATTTGAACATCGCCCATGGGACCAAGGGTGACATTGGTTAAAACCTGTGTCTGACCTCTCTGGAACAGTCCTGAACCGTGAGCCCGCGGCAGTATTCCCACCTGTGCGGACAACGGCCGGATATCCATCAGCCCTCTGCCATCCACACGTTTGCCCTCGTACAGGATCTTCTCGCGGACAATTTTTTTCTGCAGCTTATAAAAAGCCTCAGAAACTTGTAAAACCTGCTCGGGATACTTTTCGTCCAGCAGTGCATGCACTTTCTTGGATACTTCAGAAACATTTTTATCACGAATGGTCTTGTCATCATTCATCATGGCTTCTGAAAGTTCTTCCTTACAGGCCTGCATCACATCGTCAAAGATATCCTGCGGTACAGCCATGGATTTATAGGCAAACTTTTCCTTGCCCACTGCCTGAACAATGTCCTCAATAAAAGTGAGCAGACGCTTAATCTCTTCATGACCCTGTTTGATGGCATTGAGCATGACATCATCGGGGATTTCATTACCGCCAGCTTCGATCATGACAATTTTTTCTTTGTCGGCTGATAAAGTAACATACATCTGGCTTTGTTTGCGCTGTTCGGTGTTTGGGTTGATAACCACCTGACCATCGATAAGGCCCAGAATAACCCCTGCGATGGGGCCGTTAAACGGGATATCGGAAATGCAGGTTGCAATAATTGAGCCCATAATTGAGGCAAATTCGGGAGAGTTATCTTGCTCAACCGACATGACCATGTTCACAATAGAAACATCATTACGAAGATCTTTCGGAAACCTTGGACGCATTTGACGGTCGATGACCCTTGATGTCAGGATAGCCCTTTCGGAAGGCTTTCCTTCTCTTTTAATAAAGCCACCGGGGATTTTCCCTACCGAATACAATTTTTCTTCATAGTCCACACTTAACGGGAAGAAATCGATACCTTCCCTTGGTTCGGAGGAAGCCGTTGCGGTGGATAAAACCACGGTATCCCCATACCGGATTAAAGCCGCGCCGTTGGCAAGCTGTGCTAATTGGCCAAGTTCAACCTCCAGCTTTCTGCCCGCTACATCAGTCGAAAACACTTTTTTCATCGTTAAAACCAACATCCTTTCGTAGTTTTCGTGAGCGGGGTCAAAAGGTCAGGGATGAAAGCACCTGAAATTAGGAACGCTCATCTCTGATCTTCTGCAGCCCTCGCTCACAATTTTTTGTTTTTTCTTTTCTTATGTCATACATGATGCGTTACTATTCATTATTACACCATGTGAAACATTTTAAACAACGGATAGTTTGTAAAGCAATTACGCCTCCGTTTTGCATAAAACAGCTTTGGTGAATTCCAGATGCCCCCGAAAATGAAAAAAGCGGAGTAACCTCCGCTTTTTTTACTTTCTGATTTCCAACCGTGCGATAATATCACGATACCGGTTGATGTCCTTCTTCATCAGATAATTCAGAAGACCTCTTCTTTGACCAACCATCTTCAGCAATCCTCTTCTGGAATGGTGATCCTTCTTATGCGCTTTCAGGTGCTCTGTTAAATGGATAATCCTGTCTGTTAACAGCGCGATCTGAACTTCCGGTGAACCGGTATCACCGTCATGCAGCTTATAGGTTTCGATAATTCCTTGTTTGTCCATTCTTTCCATGAGGCCGGCTCCTTTCATTCTCATTGCCGTCAGCCCAGTCTGCGGTCGGAGTGCTCCGAAAACCGAGCTAAAGGTCGTTTGAAATACCAAAACATTGTACCATAGAACCAAAAGTATGTAAAGGGGTGAATTTGGGTTCATAGCTGAAGCATGAAGAAAAAAATTAATAAAACCAAGCATCTTAAATTATGAAAATGGCCTTATTCCAATTATATTCTTGACAGGTTGCGTGTCCCGAAAATAGCTTGACCAATAATGGGTTATTTGGTTTTCAAGGCTCGTTACCATTTATTTACTGCGTAGTTTGAGTACTTAACATTAAATACCTGGGCAATGTTCATTAAGAATGCCGCTGTAATTGAAATATTTGCAGATATATTATCTGATGTTTTAAAAATGTGAAGCTGAATCCCTGCAAGCTAGTCATTTATTTTCAACAATTGCATATACACACGGAATCAACCTTGAAGTATCTTTATCCACCGCATAAATAAATGCATTTAGAAGTTTATCTTTATCAATCAGGGACCAATCAACGCTATATCCACATTTTAGAGCCAGGCTTCGGAAATATTCACGAATTTCCCTCCCATTACCTTCTCTAAATGGATGTATCATATTCAGTTCATCGAGGAAAGAGGCAGATATAACTGAAAAGTCCTCTATATTTAGACCAACGAAGAACTTGTCAGCTTTGAGTTTTGAAAATAATAAGTTTAAATTAACTGAAATAAATCGACTCTCGCAAAGTTGGGTATCTCCTTTCCATATCGTCTCTTCTCTAATCTTTCCTGCAAACAGATACAAATCCTGAAATATATATTTGTGTATTTTTAGTAGATGAGCTACTCCAAAACGACCCGTGATGGGATTAACGTGAAGTTCTGAGAGTCTCTGATATGTTAAGTCATTTTCTACGGATAATAAAATATCAGGATCCTTTATGCCTAATTTGTTAATATACACCTCGGTATCCTGATAATGATATATTGATTGTATGTTCTCTTGTCTATTATATCTTGAAAATGGGTTGTCACTCATACTACTTTACCAAAACTTTAGCATATTTGGCCTTAATTCTACTAACCACGTTGTTATAGTTTATTAGGTATATTCCCTCGGCCGGAACCTGTTTCCATGATGGAGCTTTGATTGCCTAAAAACCGCGTAAAATAAGGCTAAAACGCCTTTTTTCTTTTTAATAAACTATTGA
>JAAYJG010000528.1 GCA_012523055.1 Ruminiclostridium sp.
AAACCATCTGGATGAAAACCCATATTTAAAGGAACTGATGGCGTGCGCAAATCAGGAAAAGGCTGAAGTATTGGTGATCTGCGCCAAAATTGAAGAGGAGATCGCTCAGCTGGAGGACGATGAAAAGTTGATGTTCCTTCAGGAGCTTGGGCTGAACGAATCCGGTTTGGACAAACTGATAAAGGCCAGCTACAAGCTGCTTGGGCTGATCAGCTTCCTGACAGCCGGTGAGCCGGAGGTTCGTGCCTGGACCATTGAAAAAGGCATGAAGGCCCCCCAGGCTGCCGGAAAAATTCATACCGATTTTGAGCGCGGATTTATCCGGGCGGAAATTGTTGCCTATGACGATTTAATGAGGGCAGGTTCTCATGCTGTGGCGAAAGAGCAGGGTTTGGTTCGCTCCGAAGGCAAGGAATATGTCATGAAAGACGGCGATGTAACGCTGTTCCGGTTTAATGTATAAGATTTTTATCTAGCGGATTTCAGCTTTTTACAGATAAGTGGTTGAACCATCAGCAACGGAAGCAAGAGCTTCCGTTGTTTTTATCCCTTCCCCATATCTCCCATCCAAATGCGGGAAGCTCAGATTGCAATCCAATACCTTTGAATAATTTCGGAAAAGGCCTCGCTGTAGACTTCGTTTTCCAGGACACCCCCATTATTCTGAATAACCCGTGCAGAGGCAAGGTTATTCCTGTCACATAACGCGGCCGATAATTCATTTTGTTCTGCTTTTCGAAATACAAGTTCCATTTTAACCTCCGACTCAGCCACAACGCGTTTGTTACAACAGTGTTTTAAGCCAGTTTCAGAACGCCATAGGGGCACTGCCAATATGCTTCACCTGCAAATAAACAACCCGGTTTCTTTGGGAATACAAATGACACCTTCCCTTTTTCGTATTTCCTCAAAGTAAACAAACAATTTATCCAAATGCTCTTCGCGATAGGTTGAAATTGAAATGGTTGATTTCAGCCAGTCGATCAAATCCTGTGTATCGGTTATGGCTAATGAATCCTCATAATCACATCTTTGGACCGTATCAAAGTATTCGCTTAATATTTCCCTGCCATTTTGAAGATTAAAGGAATAGGTCTTACCGAAAGCGGTTTCGAGGTTTGGATGAACCTGCCTGAAGGCATTGAGCAGAAATGTTCTCATGCCGCCATTGCCGTTTGTCGCCGCATAGAAGGTTCCTCCGTTTTTTAATACTCTTTTGACTTCAGAAAGAGCCTTTGGCAGATCCGGAACATGATAAAGCATGTAATTTGCTATGATCACATCAAAACAACTCTGGGGAAAAGGTAATTTCTGAATATCTGACTGCAGCGCCAAAAAGTTTTTGCAGCCCGAATATTTCTCCCATACCGTCTTCACCATGCCTTCCGAGAGATCGGATAAAACCAGCATGCAACTCTCCGGCAGTTTTGGGATTCGATTCTGCCATTGCTCTCCATTGCCGCATCCCAGTTCAAGAATACGGCAGCCCTCAAAAAAACTGTATTTTTCAAAGAGCCAGGGATTCAACCCCTGCTTGTTCGTACTATGCTTTGCATGGAGCTTGATTCTTATGGATAAATTGCTGTCATCCCTATACTGTTCCTTAACATTTTCAGCTTTGTCCATGGAAGACATCATGACACCTCAACTTACTTTCATGGTCTGAAAAAGGGGTGCCTTCTCCGGCAACCCCTTTCAGATTGAAATGCTGTTTCAGCACTATTTATACGGATCGATGGTTACAATTGTGCCATCTTTATTGTACTTCAGTTCGGAATATTTTACGCAGCGCTTGTTGTCTGCCCCGCCCGACAGGGAACTGTCGTGATAGAACAAATACCATTTTCCCTGGAACTCTACGATGGAATGATGGGTAGTCCATCCGATAACAGGCTCCAGAATTCTGCCCTGGTAGACGAAGGGGCCTTTGGGATTGTTGCTGGTTGCGTAAACCAGGAAATGAGTGGTTCCGGTAGAATAGGAAAGGTAATAGGTACCGTTGTATTTGTGCATCCACGGCCCCTCAAAATATCTGCGGTATTCGTCCCCGGCTAGAATGGGATTCCCATCTTTATCGACGATGGACACTTCTGCAGGTGTTTCTTTAAATGTAAGCATATCATCGCTTAATTCAGCAACGATTGGTCCAAGAGCAGGCTTTGTTGGTGCCGGTTCCTTCCCATCCGGATTAAAACTGCCGGTAGTCCACTTTTCCAGCTGACCGCCCCACAAGCCGCCATAATACATGTAGGCCCGACCATCGTCATCGATGAAAACAGCAGGATCCATGCTGAAGCTTCCCGGTATCGGCTCTTTTTCCGCGACGAAAGGACCAGCGGGAGAATCCCCAACAGCCGCACCGATTCGGAAAATACCATCCTTATCTCTTGCAGGGAAATAAAAATAGTATTTGTTGTTTTTATACGCAGCGTCCGGTGCCCACATCTGTTGGGAAGCCCAGGGAACATCCTTCACATGCAGCACCTGGCCATGATCCACAGCGGCAGAGTTGAAATTGTCCAGCGAAAGGACATGGTAATCCTCCATGTTGTACTGATCACCGTTGTCATTGGATTCCATGACCTGATCCAGATCATGGGAGGGATAAATGTAGAGTTTGCCCTCAAAGACATGTGCAGAAGGATCTGCCGTGTAAATGTGTGTTACGAGTGGTTGGTTCGGGGTTACTGGTTTTTCCATGATAATCTTCTCCTCGCTCATATTTTCTGTGGTGTCCGGTTGTTTCTTTTGTTGCTGCTGTATACCGCAAGCGGCGAACAGTATTGTGCATACCAAAAGTAAAAACAAAACCGGGTGCCGGTTATTTTTTTCAGACCCGGCACCGGATTGGTTATGGGGTTGATTGTCGCAATCTGCGGACATAGCGGTTGGACCTCCGGTTTATTTGTACTTCCGTATGATTTTCTTGGATGTTGTTTTTTCAAACTCCGTATCCCTGACGGTGAAATAACGGATATACTTATACAATTCAAGGGATTTGTTCACCTTCAGAACCTCTTTGTCCAGCAGCAGGCGGATTTGATCCTTCGAGGGGTCTTCTTCGCCCAGCTCCGCGCTTACTTTTTCAATGTCCGGGAAAATGTCTGCGGCCACATCCACTTCGCCGGTGCCCATGCCTTCTTTTCCATAAACCAGACATTCGGCAATAAAGGGGCTTCTGCAAAGCAAAGTTTCAATTTCTTCCGGATAAATGTTTTTCCCGTTTTTGGTGACGATAACATTTTTCTTCCGGCCGGTAATATAGACGAATTTCTCCTTGTCCATATAGCCCAAATCACCGGAATGGAACCATCCATCCACAACGGCTTCCCGAGTGGCCTCTTCATTTTCATAATACCCCAGCATAATATTGGGGCCTTTGGCAATGATCTCACCAATACCTTCCTCATTGGGTTCGTGAATCTTTATTTCAGTATTGGGTACCGGAAGCCCGGCCGAAGCGTTATTAAAATCACAATTCCGGTTCAGCGCGATGATCGGAGAGCATTCGGTAAGGCCATACCCCTGCACGCAGGCAATTCCAAAATCCTGAAACCCCTGGACAACCTGGGGATCGATAGCCGCACCGCCGCTGATGAACATACGGATTGCGCCGCCAAAATTCTCGTGAATCGCTTTAAACAGCTTCTTTCTGACATCAATGCCTACAGCCACCAGGGTTTTACTGATCTTTAAGCCAAGCTTCAGTTTTTTCAGCAACTTCGGATCCTTTCCAACCTGATCCCAGATACGCTTGTACATGGCTTCCAGGACAAGCGGAACACAAAGCATCAGGGTGGTTTTGGATTCCTTCAGGTTTTTGACGATATGCCTCAGCCCTTCGCAGAACGCAACGGTACAGCCCCTGTATATCTGGCATAAGAAACCGCAGGTGCAGGCATATGTATGGTGAAGCGGCAGGATCATCAGGGCTACGTCATCCCCGATATATAGCATCGCACACATATCCATCAGGTTGGAACAGATATTGTAATGAGAAAGCATAACGGCTTTGGACTTGTCGGTGGTGCCGGATGTAAAAAGAAGAATGCTCATGACATCTTTATCAATTTTGGCATCAATAAAGCTTCTGTTTCCTTTTTCAACAAGCTCGTATCCCTTTTTCAAAAGTGCCTGATAAGACAGTACCGTTTGGTTTGATTCCGCTATGTCCATGGATACCCGGAACTTTAAATTGGGAACCTCATCGGCGATGGATTCCACATCACCGGTTTTCGCGGCGGAATAGAAGACGGCATCCGCCTTCGAACGCAGCAACAGGCTTTTCAGTTCACCTACAGGCAATTCCTTATCGAGCGGTACCACCACTCCTGTTCCGTTTACCGTGGCAAGGTAGGTAACGCACCACTCATAGCGGTTTTCACTGATGATGGCTATCCTGCCGGCGGATAAGCCAAGATCCATCAAGGCGGTTCCCAGGGCGTTCACATCATCGCGAAATTGAGTATAGGTTACCGGTTTATAGGGCCCTCCCTCTTCGGTTTTCACCAGAAAGGCCGTATCATTGGCAAAAAGCGTTACACTGCCGTCAAGCATTTCCTTTAAGGTTTCAATTTTTCTAACCTCATATAATGGAATATCTTTCATTGAAAATCCCCCCTGTTCCCTCTCTATTTCACGAAGAAGGCTCTTCGTTTTTACCTTTTACGCGTCCTGTAAATCCTGGAGGTCCGTTTTTGTTAAACCCATTATAACAGTGTTCATCTTGTATTTCCATAGTTTGCATCGTTTTTAAATTTCTATTGAACATAAGAAGCCAGTTGCTCCTTATTCATAACCTTTATCGTTGACAGGAGAAAATCAATCAATCCTTCATCACGCATACGACACATTTCCCGCGACATGGAAGGCCTTGAAACAATTAAGAAATCGGCCAGCTCGGTCCGGTTCATCGGGAGCAGGAAAATATATTTCCCGCTTCTTTCATATAATTCCCAAAAGTATGTGCACAATTTCTCAC
>JAAYJG010000529.1 GCA_012523055.1 Ruminiclostridium sp.
CTAATCTTTCCTACACTTAAGCTCTTGATATATGGTATTGATTTTGCCAAGTTTATCGCATAACTCATTATGAAGCTTTTCGATACCCCTTTAGTTCAGATATGGATTTATCCATTTCTTCGATTTTATCCTCGTACCAGTGTCTACACATGAACTGCCTCAACACTGATTCATAATTATCCAGAAGGTGGGTTATATCTTTGTAACCAAGTGATAAAGCATACTGAAGCAGTTGTTTAGCATTGTTAGTAAACACCACGGAACACATTATATCCAGCCAGTTTTCCTCCATCTCTGAGTAGAATTCTATCAGTAATTGCTCGGTGCTTTTTGAGGGATAATCATACCTCAATGAGCAGAACATGGCATAGAAGATGCATCTGATTGTCAGGTCAGCAATTTGCGGGGCGTATTTAGACGACTTGCTTTGATTGTAACCAAAGTATTGTTTGAGGTCTTTGAAAACCACTTCTATAGACCAGCGGCGCATATATATACTGAGGATTTCCATTTCTTCGAGATCGATGTCGGTACAAATCAAGGCTTTGAATCTCTTGTGCTGCGGATACCTGAAAAAGCACATCTTGACATATCCCAAAACGGTTTGTGATTCCGGCTGGTTTGATGATTGTTTGTCCAAAACCGCAACCACCAATGATTTATACAAGATGCCTGTTGCTGGGTCGTGTTGCCATTTCCCAGATTTTCTGTACAGTTCTTTTACCGTGAAATAATTATCCCCCAAAAGATACTTCTGAGCATCCCGCTTTACCATGGCCACCAAGTCTATTCCTCTGTGTTTAAGCTTACTAAACACAAATCTCAAGCTGCTGCTGTTATTATACCAACTGTCCCATAACAGATAGCGAAAACGAAAGCCTCTCTGCAGGGCGCGACGGATGAATGATTCCGCAATTTTACCTTTCTTCTGTTTTGCCATTCTTTGACGTTGTTCTGTATGAGTACCTTTGTGATAATGACTTTTATTGGCGTGTTTGATCCTGCTTTTTCCGATCTTCAACTCAAAGTCAAGCGGGATGGTCACCACTCCATTGTGCCAGGCGGCCATAACAGTCTGATATCCCATGTAGTATGCTTTGCTGCAGTGATCCACAAACCAAGAGCTGTTCTCAACATGCCGACCGGTTTTTTCTTTCGCAGTATCATCTATAATCAAAACAGATGTCTTTCCCTCTGGGGTTGGACAGAGTCTGGCAAATTGAGAAGCCACACGATACAGAAGGTTTCTCCAGTTATAAAACTCGTTATTTAACATGCTGTTGATAGGAGTCTTGAGCTTTTCAGCTTGAAGGTTGGCTATCCCTGAAAAAAGTGAGCGTGCTCCTTGAAGCATTATGATCAGCATCAGATACAACATGTACTCAATTGGATGCCCTTTCTCTTTGCTTATTTTACAATTACGCAGTATCCTCATGAGTTTGAATCGTTTAAACAGAAAATGAGCATTACTTTCCACCAGGGTTGAAGTTTTTACTTGACTAATTTGGGCTAATCTTAGATAATCCATTTTAACACCTCGTTATGTTTTGTTGTGTAACGACTTGTGCAACAATAATATACGAGGTGTTTTTGTCAAGAAC
>JAAYJG010000061.1 GCA_012523055.1 Ruminiclostridium sp.
CAATAGCACCAAACAGATATATTTCCAGCCCGCCAATAACAGCAACGGGTATGGAATAAATTGCATTGATAAGCGGTGTGAAGCACGCAATCACCATTGCAATCACAGAAGCAACAAGCAATACGGATACGGAAAACACTCTGGTGATAGCCATTGCACTGATATTTTCACCGTAATTGGTTCCAGCCGGCCCTCCGACCAACCCGGATACCATATCTCCAATACCGTCGCCTATCAGGTTTAAGCCCAGCTTATCGGCAATATTGTACGTCTTTCCGATACCTTTTTTCTTAGCCAGGTCATTCACATAAATATCCAACTGATAGACGTGGGCTGTTGATTCGGGAATGGTCGCGATTGCAATTGGCATAATCGCCGCTACTGCCATCCAGGAAACCTTTGGGAAAGTAAAATGGGGCAATGTGAAAATGCCGCTGGCTGCGTCCGGCATAACCTTGAACAGGTTGATCCCCGTAAACGCCTGAATGATAAAAGCGGTGATACAGCCAAGCAATGGGCCCAGAATCAGCGGAAGCTGCCCTAAAAAGCCTTTCAAATATACTGAAAACATTATGGTTGCCAATAAGGTAACCAGAGAGATGATCCATGCCATGTTCTTTGCCATGGGGATCTGTGCTTCTGCCACTGTAACAGTCCCTGCCGTATCGATGGCAATGGAGGTGGCATCACCCAAAGCGTTTCCTGCAAGTGTCAGCCCGATGACCATGGCAATAGGCCCGGTAATGGTTGCAGGCAAAACCTTTTCAACGGATTCTCTGCCGAAGCGGTTCACAACAAAACCTGCTGCGATGGAAACCAGACCAGACATGATGATACCAAACTGCGCAACTGAAATCTTTTCATCCAGCGTATACCCAGCCAGAGCTTCGGATGCCATTAAGCCGCCGATGGCTGCGATGTACGAGAAACTGGAGCCGTAGTACAGAGGAATTTGCCTCCTGGTAACAAGGATAAAGCAGATGGTTGCAAGGCCGCTTGCAAAAATGGTGGTTGAAATGTGAAAACCTGTGATAAGAGCGACAGCCACAGTTGCCGGAAACATGACGATGACCTGCTGAATGGCATACAGCAGAAGTTTCCATATTGGCGGCTGTTCATCCGGTAGGTACCCGATGGTGGAATTCTTCTCCATAATTCATCCTCCTTGACAATATAGTTGAACTAATCTTGGATGGAAATGGGCTGCTTTTTCTGTTTTCGACATAAAACTCGCCTGCTTTATTGTAACACATAATATAGAAAAGTTTAAAAGGTTTTTTAAGATTTTTTTACCTTTACAGTAGCAGCGTTACTCCTGTGAAACCTACCACGGTTTCGTGTTGTTTGGCGGCACCTGAGTCGCGGGGGACTGTTCACAGGTAAACAGGCGCAGCCTTATGAACAAAGAAAAGGATCTCGCATTACTCCAAGATCCTTCGTTGCGCGCAGCATAAAACACATACCTATGTAGCAACTTATGAACTGGCTATAGTGGGGGCGAACAGTAACGTAGCAGCCCAACCGGTCAATGATCTTCGGAAGATGCTTTGCAGACGCAGTTCCTGCCTTTCTTCTTTCCCTGATACAATGCTTTGTCTATGTATTCCTCAACCGTTTTTTCCTTTCCCGCGCTCATGATCTCAGCATCATCCAAGGTGATCTTGGAAGCAATTTGAAAAGTCCACAGGTCAAAATCAGTTTTCCCAACCATTTCTTCCTTTTGTTTTCCCAAAAAGTTGGCATAGGGCTGGTTCACTGCTGTATATCTGTCATTGGCGTCCTTGTACCATACCAGGTAAGGCATGTGATCCATGATCTTCAACAAATGATTATTGGATTGAAACTCGCTCACCATCCGGTTATACTCCTTTCATGGAGTTGGTTCAGTATACGCTTACTTTTTACCCCTGAAATGTTGGTGTTACTCATAAAAATTTGAGAATAAACGAAATGACATGACCCAACTTCCGAATACAAACAAAAGTGGGGTTCCCCCCACTTTTATTCCTTAAGGATCAACCTGCGAAATGCTTGCTCAAAGGATTGATCATCCTCTTTCATACGCTTTTTGGTATTCCCGGTTCGCCCGCCTGCCCGGCGGACTTTCTGTGCAAGATGTCTTTCAAATAAAAGACGGTCAATGTTTTCATTGGTATAAACAAGCCCATTCTGGTTGATAGCCAGTGCACGCTTGCCCAGGGTCATGGCTGCAACACCATAATCCTGTGTGACAACAATATCTCCGGGCTTTATCTGGTTTGCAAGCGCGATATCCACGCTGTCCCTTGCCTTATCCACCGTGATGACCGAGCTGTAACCATCATGTATCTCATGACTGGTATCGATAAACATGATCACCGGTAATCTGTTTTGCTTCGCAATGCGGACAATGATTTCCTTCACAGGACATGCATCGGCATCTACAAGAATTTTCATCTTTTGCTCCCCGTTTTGAAAAAGTCAGACCTGCTCTGATTCTTATTCTATTATAACAACGGAAGCGATTGCTTGCAATCGCAACACACCCGGTTGCATGGGCGAGCAGCCAAGACGCATGGGCGAGCAGTAAGCTTTAGCGTACGACCAGCCAGGCTTTAGCCTGCGACCAGCCGTTATATCGAGGCGGGAGAAGAGGATTTTGCAAGCAAAATCCAGCACTGTGCGACCCGTTATTCAATGCTCGCCGCCTGATTAAGGTAATCGGTACCCGCACCACACGTTTTTCAGCCCTTAGCTGAAAATACGTTAAGAGGTGGGGCGGGGGCCCATCTGGCCTCGTTATAATTCGAGGTGTGACGCAATTGCTTGCGCAAATACGTCAAGTGGTATAAGATATGAATTGGTGCGAAATTTGTTTAATAATGGAATATACTGCTCGTAATGTAGCATTTTCGGAGGAATTACGGTGAAGGCTTTTATTTCTTATTCGTCCAAAGATATCAATGAGGCGGAAAAAATTTGTACTTATCTGGAGAGTAAAGGGAAGGTATGTTGGATAGCACCACGCAATATCGCCGTGGGCAAGGAGTATGGTGAGGAGATTATTCGCGGTATAGAAAACAGCAATGTTTTTGTGCTGGTTTATTCACAACATTCCAACAGCTCACAGCATGTACTGCGAGAAGTGGAGCGCGCTGTCAGCAAAAAAATACCCATCATTACCTACGCTCTGGACAACACCCCAACCAACAAATCGCTGGAATATTTTTTATTGTCAACTCAGTTTCTGGACGCAACAAAACACAAAACCGCAACGCTTCAGTTGCTTAGTGAAAGCATAGACCAGCTGTTACCAACGACGAAACCATTCGAAAAAGCAACCATGTCTGCCCCGGATAAGCGCTCACTGTTTAAAAGGAATAAGATAGCCTTCATTTTAGGTGCCATTGCCATCGGTGTGGCCGCCATTGCAATAGCCTTGTTTATGAATGGAAGTAATTTAAAAAACAACGGTGGATTGGGTACAGATTCTAGTAAAACTGTAGCGGTGAACAATGCCGAAGGTTCAGAAGCTGTAGATAATGCAGGTGCTGCCGATGAAGCGAAACCGAAACTGCAAACGGGCGTCTCAGCCTTTACAGATGGGGATTACATATCATTCGGCCGTTACTACCCACCGGGATACAGCAAAGAGAACAATGATGGTGAGATCATCTGGGTGATCGCCGACATCAATGAGCAAAGCGGAGAGTTGACACTGGTATCGCAATTTATTCTGGATATTATGCCCTATGATACTGCCGAAAGCGGAAAATTTGACAAGGATAAGGCTGGTAATTCCTATGACCGCAACAAGCGTGATACCTACGCTCTTGAACAACTAACCGAATTCAGGGGAAGCAGCGACTGGGAAACCTCCAATATTCGGACATGGTTGAATTCCAGTATGGCAAATGTAAAATATGATGACAGTGCGCCGGTGGATCGGGGCAGTGACGAATTTACCAACGGTTATGATACAAGAAGCGGGTTTCTGCATGACTTTCAGGATCATGAGCTTGCCATGCTGCAGGAAAAGGAAATAAATACTTCCATGAACGCGCTGGAGCTTAGTCCGGATAAAAAGGGTTTTGAAAACCCGAAAGGAAAGCTTTCTGAGATTCCGGAAATGTTGTTGACCTGTAAAGCAACAACGGACAGAGTGTTTTTATTATCGGTTGAAGAAGTGAAAAAATATGGCAGTAAAGAGACTTTTCAGCCATTTACAAAACCCACCGCTTCTGCTGCTGCCAGTGATAAAAGCATCTGGCTAAAGTCTTTCATCAGCAATGGTGATACAAACTATATGTGGGCAACCCGTACACCCGAGGCAACTTCATCTGAGCTGCTGGTTGCAGTCTTAACGGGAACTGGTTCGTCTGATATCACAAATTATTATGCAGCGGCTTCCGGGTTCGGCATCCGCCCTGCGGTAGTCATAAAGCCTGCTGATTTTTACTTGCTGGGGGAAGGATCCTCCACAAACCCCTATGCTATCAAAGGAAAGTGAATAACCCTGACCATAGGGGACAGGTACCTTGGCTTAGGTCACAGGGGACAGGTACCTTGGCTTTTTTTTTCACAATATAACCACAGGGACAGGTATCTTAGCTTTATTTAGCCAAGGTACCTGTCCCTTATGGCTTATGGCTTCCTCCGCAAAAATCTACAGTGCATTGACCACATCTACAATGCTTTGAGAACGAATTTGCTGAATGGGTCTGATGGCTGAAACAATCGCTATCAATGCCGAAACGATGATAATGAAAATAATTTGCAGCGTTGGGAATTTCCATGGCACAGATAAAGCTGTCAGTAAGTTTTTGATCAGATATCTCTGCAGCAGCACTCCTGAAGTACAACCTGTAACAATACCGATTAAGGTATATGTCCCCGCTTCTGCGATAATCATGGCCTTCAGTTGCTTCCCTGTCATACCGATAGCGCGCATTACGCCCAGATAGGACGATTTGGATGTAATACTGGTATTCATCGTATTCATGATGTTTAAAAGGCTGATCAGCGCGATAACCACTACAAAACCGTATACAAACAGTGCCATCGTAAAAAACAGCTGGTTGGTATCATCATTGGCTTGACGTCGATCGTGGAAGTTCATCGATTTGTTGATCATTGTTTGGATAGCATTGACCGACTGTTCATCCTTGTTGTCTTTAAGCTGCAGATGAACCGTTTGCCAGGTGTCTTTACCGGTTATTTCGCTAAATAGTTTCTCAGTGGTGATAAAGGTGGTCATCGTTAATTCCGGGCTGTTTTCATGCAGGTACTCGATGGGCAACACCCCCATTACGGTCATTTCTCTTTCCCCATTAGGTGTGGTTATTGTCACCCTGTCCCCGGTTTTTAATTGTGTTGCAATATAAGCGACCCCTTTGCGCAGATGCGTTTGGACTGCAATAACCCCATTTCCCTGGTTCAAAAGTTCTTCTGAAACATCACCCTCAAGAAGTTCATCCTTTGCCCACCGAAACTGCGCGGCATCATATGTAACCAGCCAGGATTTCTCGGATGAAGTAAGCAACCCATTCTCACCTGCCGCAATAATTCCGCTCATTTTCTCCAGATATTCGTCAGTAAGCTTTGAAAGGTCGAAGGTGGCATTCACGTAATCTGATTTGCGTTTATACATTCTTTTGATATTGTCCATTGTCTGCAGATTGTTTATAAAGTCACTATTGAAACCATCCCGGTACACAATCGTGATATCCGGGGTATATGGTTTGGTTAATTTCATGGATGAATGCAGGAAGCTGATAAAAACGTTAAAGCCCAGGAACATGGTGATGCTGATGGCAATGGACAGGGACATCAGCAAAAGGGTTTTCTTTTTCATGGTTGCATTATTGATCCCCATAGCTACTTCAACATGCATCACCTTTGTCAGTGTTCCCTGCTTTTTGCGCCTGGATATTTTGATTTCATTACTTCCAGTTACAGCATTTACAGGCGATACACGGGCTGCTTTTCTGGCAGGCAGCGCGATCGCAATGAAAACAGTCAGAAAACCTATCACAATACCCATGGTAATGCCCAGCGGGCTTAGGGTAAACAAAGGAATTGAGCCGAACAAATCGTCGTTCATATACTTCAATACGACAGAGCAGGCAAACGTCATCAGTAAGCCCAGCATAAGACCAAATGGAATCGAGCGAATCGCAATGGTAAACCCTTCGCGCTTCACCAGTTTCTTAATCTGTGATTGAGCGGCACCTACGCACCTGAGCAATCCAAATTCCCTCACCCGTTCCATCACAGAAATATTAAAAGTGTTATATATCATCACAATCCCTGCTATCAGTACGATTGTAAAGAGGATAACACCAATGGTATACAGCCCGGTGGCTGCATTATGCTCGCTTTGGCCGACGACTGCAAGAAGATGGTTATTCAGTGAAACCCGGCTTTCCTCAAGGCTTAAAGTTTCTTTAATCTCATTCACGGCGTCATTAATACGAACCCTGTCTTTGAACTCAACTAAAAACAGGTCGATTTTTTTCTTCGTAAACCCGGCAGCATAATCTGCTGACAGCAGTACACCCGGCACACCCTCAGCCTTCATTGTGCTCAGATCGTTGTAAATCCCACTTACCGTGAAGGTTTTCATCGAACCATCTGGCAGTAGAATTGAAACGCTTTCTCCCAGGCCGACATTAACAAACAGGTTGCTGGTAGCCCACTTTTCCAACAGAATTTCATCATCGTTCTGCGGATATTTCCCCTCCAGCAGCTTCACGTTCATATTTGCAGCCACGGCTTGATGAATGGCTCCCAACCTGCATTTCACATCGTTGATGGTACCACTTCCGACATCAATGAATTTGCCGGAAGCCTTGACATCGATTCGGGCTTCTATTGTTTTTATCTCATTGATTGTCGCATTCGAAACAGCCATATGATAGTTTCCATACTCTTTCATCACTTCTAATTTTTCAAATTTCAAGAACACTTCAACCATCGAAAAAATTCCGGTGATCAGCGTAACTGCGATCATCACGCCGAGCATGGTCAGGCGGTTTTTTTTCCGGTTCATGGAAAGGGTTCTTTGTGAGAGGTTCAGATAGCTCTTCATTCTGACGCACCCCCCAGTTGTGAGACGATCCCGTCCTCAACCTTCAAAACCCTTTGTGCATAACAGGCAAAGCTCTCATTGTGAGTTATCATGACCAGCGTCTGCTTAAACCTGTCCACCGATAACTTTAAAAGGTCTACAACATCTCTGCTGTTCTTGCTGTCCAGGTTCCCTGTGGGCTCATCGGCCAGGATCATCGCAGGCCGGGCCGCAAGTGCCCGACCAATTGCTACCCGCTGCTGCTGTCCGCCGGAGATCTGGTTGGGCAGGTGCCGCCTTCTGTCCCACATCCCCAGGGTGTTCAGCAATTCATCGATATATTGACGATCGGGCTTTCTATAGTCCAGTAATAACGGCAGCATAATATTTTCTTCCACATTCAGCTCCGGAACCAGGTTATAAGCCTGGAAAACGAACCCGATATTACGTCTGCGGAACACTGCCAGTTCTTCTTCATTCATGGAAAAAACATCACGTCCATCCAGTGCAACCTTTCCTGTGGTTGGCGTATCCAATGCTCCGATCAGGTTCAACAGGGTAGTTTTCCCAGAGCCTGACGGGCCAACAATTGATACAAATTCTCCTTTGTTTACTGTAAATGATGCGTTCTTTAAGGCTTCCACCTGTGTATCACCTTTACCATATGTCTTTGACAGGTTTACGGTTTTTAATATTACCATTTTTACACCTCTGATAATCATTTTTTAGCTGCCTGAGCTGTCTGACAATGCAGCTACTCCATTACAATACAATGGGAACCTTACGCCTGAATGAATTCTGTCTTACAGTTTTGTAAGATTGGTAAGCGAATAGAAAAGCTTGTTCCGCTCCCGGGAATACTTTCGACATCAATCAGACCGCCATGCATCTCTATGACAGCCTTTGTAAGTGTCAGCCCGATACCTGTACCCTGTGTTGATTGTGAATACTTGCTTCTATAGAAACGTTGAAATACAAACGGCAGATCCTCCGGGTGTATACCATGCCCGTTATCTTTGACGATAATACGGATAAAAAGCGGTGTCTGTTCCAGAGTTACCTGAATGGTATCTCCGGCTTCCGTATGTTCCGCCGCGTTTTTTACCAAATTGCTCAATGCCTCGAAAAGCCACTCCCTGTCGCAGGGATAAATGACCTGGGTTTCACTGCTAAAGTCTAAAGCTTTATGTTCCCTGTCCAGCCTGGCTTTAAAGCTTTGCCCGACATCGGTGATGATCTCGTCAAGGTTTTGGTTCACACGTTTTAATTCAATCACACCGGCATCCAGTCTGGCAAGCTTCAAAAGGCTGGCCGTCAACATCCGCATACGTTCCAGTTCATTTTCACTTTTTTGCAAAAAATCCCGAATCACTTCGTTGGATTCATTCTCTCCCTGTACTATCTCATTGTACATGGACAACGCCGAAATAGGCGTTTTCAGCTGATGTGAAATGTTCATCAGGTTATCTTTCAGGACAACCTTCGACTGTTTTTCGCTTTCAATGTGAGTATACAGCGACGATGTGACCAGGTTCACGGCTGAAGCCAGCTTTGACAGGCTTCCCCCCTGCTGGTCGTTTAACCTGAGGGTGTACTCGCCGTTCATAATCTTCAGAATATCATTGGTGAATTGGTTCAGCTTATCGTCCTGTTTTTGTAAGTACCACCACACAAAGAACAATAGCAGTAAGCTTGAAACTAATGATAATATTAGTAACACGAGGCTGTTCTCCTGGTATAGACGGTATAGATCAGTCATGAATACAAGCTTTACTCCATTATGGTATCCGACGGTTTCCAGCAGGGTTTTGCCCGCCTGAAGGTGTGCAGGGGTCTTCTGGCTGGTAAAAGCTTTCTGTATATCATAAGAAAGCTCCGGATGTTCCAGAATCAAATAGCCTGCTGCTTTGTAATCATGCAATAGTAGCTGGCTTGTATGACTCACTGCATTATTATAGGCGATAATCTGTACAATACCAATCATACAAACCAAAATGGCCGCTAAAATAATGAAGAGAGTCTTAACCTGTTTGTCCGAGAACATATTCATGTGAATGCCTCGCTTTCCGCATCCTGGTTATAACGATGAGATCTTGTAAAAAACCAGCAAGGCGGCAGGATATTCCCACCGCCGAATATTTAATATGTATTTATCAAATGCTCCTAAGACCCCTGCCTCATAGCGTATTTTTAGCCCTTTGGGCTAAAAAACGCGTGGCGGGGGATAAACCTATTTCTGCTTTAGTGGGGTTACAATCCCCCACTGAAGGGCATTTGATAAAATGCTCGCGGACCGTTCATAATTATCAGAGATAATTATGAACTAGTTGCACACAAAACGCGTAAGTCACACACAAAAACATTGATGTTTTTGCGTGTAGAAGGCGCTTTCAGCGCCCGCGTTTTGGCGCACAATTCGCGCAAGC
>JAAYJG010000530.1 GCA_012523055.1 Ruminiclostridium sp.
ATACAATGTTCAATGGCGGTTTCCCTTGTAATAATCCCCTTTTGACACAAACGAACCAGGGCAGCATCCATGGTTTGCATTCCATGGTTTTGGCCGGTTTGAATGGCACTGTAAAGCTGATGATCCTTGCCTTCGCGGATGAGGCTTTTGATGGCGGGCGTATCCAGCATAAATTCCACCGCGGCGATGCGGCCCTGCCCATCGGCTGTTGGCAGCAGCTGCTGTGAAATAACCGCCCGCAGCGATCCTGCCAATTGCTGCCTGACCTGGCTTCTGCGGTCGCTGGAAAAAACATCCACAATTCTGGATATGGTTAAGGGCGCGGTTTGGGTGTGCAGCGTTGAAAACACGAGATGACCGGTTTCAGCAGCTGTTAACGCAATGCTGACACTCTCCAGATCCCGCATTTCTCCAATCAGAATTACATCAGGGTCATGGCGAAGCACGTTGCGCAGCGCCGCAGCAAAGGAATGGGTGTCCATTCCGATTTCCCGCTGACGAACGGTGGATTTGTTGTGTCTGTGCAAAAACTCGATGGGGTCTTCAACCGTTACAATGTTCAGCGCCCTGGTTTTATTGATGTAGTCTATCATCGCCGCCAGGGTTGTGGATTTTCCGCTGCCCGTCGGGCCTGTCACCAATACAAGGCCCCTGGACAGCTCGCACAGCTTTTTCACCTCGGGTGGCAGGCCCAGCTTGTCGATATCCGGGAGAACAAAGGGTACCGCACGAAATACTGCCGCCAGGGTACCGCGCTGTTTCATCACATTGCCACGAAACCTGGCGACCCCGCCGATGGCGTAAGAAAAATCAAGCTCCCATTCCTTCTCCAGCTTTTCCTTCTGCTCTTCTGTCAGCAGGGAATAAACCAGATCCTGAACATCACTGGGTTTCAGTGAAGGGCTCTCCAGCGGCTCAATACGGCCATTCACCCTGACGGCAGGCCTGGAACCCGTGACCAGGTGCAAATCCGAGCCCTTGATTTCCACAGTCTTTTTCAACAGATCGTTCATGTCTTCAAGCCCATAAGTCTGTATAGAAAGTTCGGCAGCATCCATCATCTTCACCTCGATTCCAAGTTGCAAGCAACTTCATCTTTTTTCTGAAACACTGACAGGCAACCTGATTCCTCTTATCATCTGCTGAGATCAGGAAACCTGATTATTCTCATGGTCTGCTGAATTCAATCCTGGTTCAGGATAACAGGAAACCGGACAACCAATCATACCCTGGCTAATCCTCACTGGGATTGTCCTGTGCCGTGGTTATTGAATCCATGGAAGCGAGAACATTGCGTATCAGGGTCACATTGTCCGGGGTTTCTTCCACCCACAGCAGATACAGCGGCGTAGTTGTTTTGGATATATTATCAGACACCTTGAAGCTTTCCTTCGGGGTTCCTGTCAGCGCGACGATGAGATCTCTTCTGGCCTCGAGCCGGGATTTCCCGGTGGAATGGGAGGATGAATCCACTATCACACGAACCTTGGTGCCCGGTAAATCCAGCTTTTTGAGTACATTACGCACATCGTTGATCCTGTCGGAGGGGCAGGCGATCAGTAAATCACGGCTGTACTGTGGATAGTTCAGGGACATCACCCGCACATCCTGGAGCCCTAAAAACTCCAGTTTTTCCATCGCTGTTGACGCCCTCAGGTTTTCCAGCGTGAAAATAAAAAAGTTGACATCGTCCCTTGAAAAATAATTATCCAGCCGGTTGATTAAATCATTCATCAGATTGATGGACTGCTGGTCCCCACGCATCCAGATATTATAACCGCTGGAATCAATGGCGATGACCTTCACAGGTATGTCCAGGTCTTGAATCAAAGGCATCAGCCTTGCAGAGGTGATGTTCATCATTTTCTTGGCTTCAATTCGGGTGGTGTCGATCACAACCTCCTCTTCCTCTTCCTCCTCGATGGGCTCTGGAACGTAATTGTCAAGAATATCGACGCTTGCAACCAGGGTCATAATATCCTTCATCGCGTCTTCCTCGGCCTCTACCCAGAGTGTCCAGGGGTTTGAAGCAAAGATAATGGTTTTGCAGGGGATTTCAAGTTGGTTGATCAACGTGTCTAAAACAGCGGATTCAACATATTGCAGCTCGATGGGGTTCAGCTTGAATTCCGTGACAGGCTGCAGAGTGATGGGATCGATACTCTCTTCCCTGTCCAAAGCCGCAATGAGTTCGCTCATTTTTGCCAGCGCCTGCGGTGTTCCCTGGGCCCAGATGAACTTTTGGGTACTGTCCAGGATAATCTTCTGAACCGGAATTTCCAGTTTTTCAACCTGAGCGTTAATCTGCTCGGGGGTAAGGTAGTTCAACGAAAACCGGGTGATGGGCATCAGGTTATAGTAATTCTGATTGATCCTGGCACTGCTTCCAACCAGGATAAGATTCCCGTCGCTGATGGAGATCAGCCCTGTGCTTTGTGTCAGAATTTCCAAGGCTTTGGCCGGTGTGACATTCTGAACCGACAAGGATACCCGAATGGACTCTTCGGTATAGATGATATTCCTTTTCAAGAGCATGGCCAACGTGGACAATACATCTCGGATATCGGCGTCCCGCACATCCAGGGTAACCCCGGAGCGGGGCCGTTCGGCGCTGACCGTTTCCCCGGGTTTTGGGTTGCTTTGCCCGGAACCTTGTGTCGCTGTATCTTCACCGCTCTGTCCGGAATTCACCGGCACTTCATAATCGGATGCAGGTTTGATTCGAAGAACCTGACCTGTAATGATGTTGGAATCGGTGATGCCGTTTTCCAGGCGTAGGGCTTCCACCGTGGTATCATATTTCTTTGCAATCTCATGGAGCGTGTCCCCCGCCCGAACAGTATAGAGAACATACTCCGGCTCGGTTACAGCAGAGGCTTCATAAAATGGAAGCAGCATTGCAACAATAAGGGTTATGATCAAACAGAGCTTTTTTATCTTTTTCAGGTGCATCTTTTGTGCCTCCTTGTCAATCATAAAATCCAGCGGGCTTATGCAGCCTTTTTAATGATATACGATGGCACTGGTCTGAGCGCCCCGCGTGTTTTCGTTTCCATCAGGTCTTCATTTTAAAGCAAGGATCAAAGAGCTGCCACTGGTATCTGTGAGAATCACTCTGTCTTCTTCAATGCTTGCCACATGCCAAAAAGAGTCGATACTGTCTCCAACCGAAACAATATAGGCTCTGCTTGCTGTCTCAATAATCGCGGTGTTTTTATTTTCGGAAAGGATGATCCCTTTCAAGAACAACGACTGCTCACCGGTTTCGCCGGTTGAGAAGGGATCCGTAACCTCTGAGAGATTCAAATCCTCCGGCTGCTTCACCCGTTCCATCTGCGGCAGAACATCCACCTTCATATCCTGGCTGCCTGAGGTCCCGGGAACATTACTCGTAGTGGAAGAAGGAACTGCCGGATTCGGTTTTAGCTTGTTTTGCGGTTGGGTGTACATCACCACCACCACAATAATACCGATCAACAGAATGGGCAGTAAAAAGACCATGGATTTATTCTTTTTCATGAAATCGGAAAAAGCATTTTTTAGATTGTTATTAGATCCTTTCTCTTTCATCATTGCATTTCAACCCCTCATGATTGTCTTTTATATATGAGATATTCTCAGGGTTTTCCTGTTTCATATCAAATCAACTCTAATCATTTATCGGCAATCTCTATTTGTTTAGTAAATACATTTTGTGTGCTAACGCGCTTTATAGCATAACAGAACAGGGGGCATCCTTATCTGATGACAATCATTCTTTTACAGGATGCTCCTTCCAGTACTCCTATCGTAAAAACTACATTCATTGAATGGGCTCAGTATGCAATCCATCGGGGCAGGTAACAAACCCGTCTACTATCTGTCCATATTTTTTACCCATGCATAGTGGCATTGTCTGCAAATAATCATGATCCACAAGTTCCTGAGTATCATCGGGATGGACTCCGTGATCTGCAAAATATCGCACCGCTTCCGTATGAATGATATGCTGGTTTTGAACACAGGCATTATTCTCAGCCTTTTTTCTGGCCGCGTGTGTTACCGGAACAGCAACGGCTACCAGAACGCCTATAACCACAACCACTATCATTAACTCGGTCAGGGTGAACCCATGGTTTCGCTTTCTTTCCATAATTTCCTGCCTGAAGTCTTTTTATTATGAGAATAGGCAGAGGGTACTCTGCCTATTCTTTTGAGTCTGAAATTAAATGCTGATTGCTATGCTTTATGTTTAAAAAACTTAGGATTCCGGGGTATTAATGATGGTTTGCACACTAGAAAGAATATGATCACCAGCGCTCAAGCCTTTTATGCCTGCATCAGCTGCAACCGTCGCAACCCCTTGCAGATTAGAACCAGCCACTTCGGTATCGCTTATAGAACCAGTTGAGCTCACATAAGCAATCCTATAGGTAACTCCCTTCGGATTTTGGTCTGGTGAAGATTGAATATAAGCAGGTACCAAATTACTCATATTAAGATTTGGAAATTCTCCCTTATCCGTCTGGTATTGACTGATTGCCCCATTAATAATTCTTAAATTGGCTGCAACTGAGTTGATTTTTGCTTTTGCTGTTACATTATTATACACCGGAACCGCTATCGCTGTTAACACACCGATAATAACCACAACGACCATTAACTCAACCAGGGTAAAGCCCTTGTTACCCTTTTTCATCATTTTGAACATTTTTTTAAGCATTTCTTAACCCCCTCCAATAAATATAACATTAAATTTAATTACTATTATATAAGATACCTCGTTATTACGGTCTTAAACAAAATTTATCAAGAGTTTTGATAAATATGTCGTTATTTGTATAAATAATCTTTGTCCGCGGGCTATCTGAAGGTTCCCAAATACCACATCAGAACCTGCTGCCCGAACATCAGCGACAAAAAGGTTCCTGCCACAATGTATGGGCCAAAGGGGATTTGGCTTTTTCTGTCCTTCAGTTTGGTGATGATCAGGAACAAGCCGCTGAGGCCACCGATGACCACCGAAAAAACCAGCGCCATGATACCCAGTTTTAAGCCCAGGAACAGACCGATGGGTAAAAATATCTTCACATCGCCCATTCCCATGGCCTCTCCCTTGTAAATCAACAGCCCCAGCATCGCGACCAAAAACAAAAAACCCGATGTGGCCACCATACCCAAAAGCGGCGAGTACCAAGGATCCCCGTCCAGAATGGCATCCTGATACCAGAAGCGCAGCACAAAAAATGCCGCACTGCCAATCAAGCCTGCCAGAACAAGCCCATTGGGAATGATTTGGTGCTTAAGATCAATGAAAAAGACGATCAGTAAAACCGACATGATGTAAATTGAAAAAAACAGCTCGATGGCTAAACCGAATTTCAAGTAAAGCACTACGAAAATTAGGCCGCTCAGCAGTTCTACCAATGGATACTGGGCGGAAATCTTCTCCTTGCAGTAGCGGCATTTCCCTTTTAGAAAAATGTAGCTGAATACAGGAATCAAATCAGCGGTTTTTAAAACTGTACCACAGCTGCCGCATGCCGATCGGGGCTTTACGATGGACTTTTCTTCCGGAACGCGGAAAATCACCACATTGTAGAATGAACCCATAACCAGGCCAGTTGCGAACAAAAACAAAATGATAAACAGTTCCATTGATAACCCCCAAATAGTACATTTATCAGGACTTTTCAGCTCTGTAACCAATACGGAACCAGGTTAAATTACCGTAAAAGCTCTTGTCCTAAACAGTACCGTCGGTATCATCCGACACCTTTTTCTTAACCTTATATAATTCATCGGATTTTGGTGAAGGAATCATAACAGCCCCTGTTTCCGTAAGTAAAAGACGGCTCCTTTTTTCAGTAGCCTTGCCGATGACAGTTGCTTGAACCCCCTGGTCGGCTAACATCTCGATCAGGGTCGGGCCGCTTTCTGTCGCAATCAGCATGCATCCGCTGGATATCAGCTTTAGGGGGTTGATATTAAAATAGTTGCAGATGGTTTTTGTAACCTCCAGTACAGGAATGCTGTCTTTGTAGATTTCCGCACCGCAGCCCGATGCGTCACACATTTCCCACACTGCGCCCAAAACGCCGCCCTCCGTAACATCATGCATTGCGTGGACGCCTTGCCTGGCGGCGATCAAGCCTTCCTTAACAACGCTTAGCTGTGCCATCAGCTTCTTTCCTTCAATGACGAGGGGGCTGCCAAACTGTTTGGCCAGCTCTTTCTGGTTTCCAAAGGCCAGAATGGCGGTACCCTCCAGCCCGGCGGTTTTCGTCAGGATCAAGCTGTCACCGGGCCTGGCACCGGAGGTTTTAACCATGTTTTTACCAATGGTCTTTCCTACGGCTGTTACATTGATGACAAAACGATTCACCGCATCGGTCACTTCCGTATGTCCGCCCAGGATATCCACATTCGATGCTGTTGCCGTATTGGCAAGCTGTTTCATGATTTTTTCCACGCTTGCCATCGAAGCGCCGGGCGGAATGAGCAAGGTGACCATGATGCCAATGGGCTCGGCCCCGCTGGCGGCAATATCATTGCACGAAACATGCACAGCGATGCGTCCGATCTCATTATCCGTGCCTGTAATCGGATCACAGGAAATTACGCAAAGCTCCTGGCCAAAATCAATCGCGCTGCAGTCTTCACCAATAGCAGGCTTCACCAGAACTTCCTCGCGTGTGTTTCGAATTCTGTCCAATACCAGATATTTTAGAATCTCGTTGGGGAGCTTCCCGATCTCCATGGGCTATCTCCTCCTTTACAATCCGGCTTCTTTCGTTTTCATGTCCTGTCGCGTTAACGCAATCAAATCTCTGGTTTGTTCCAGCAGTCGGGGCTGGATCTTTTTCCTTTCATCCGGCCTTGCGGATGCCGAAATAATCCTTCCGAACCAGGATACCGCATCTTCCATAAAACCCAGCCTTCTGGCCAGTTCGCCGATAATGAACATCAAGGTGTATTCATCGGGCTTGTTCCCTCCCAGATGCTCACCAGTATAGGCCTGCTGGTAGTAATCGTAGGCAAATTGCAGGAACCGGCATTCATCAACCCATTCCCCATTGTACCGATACAGCCATGCAATACGCAGACAGACCTTGGCAAACTCGGTTGACGATGCGCCCCTGACCTGCAGATTATACAGAACAATCTTGAAAGCATCAAGGGCCTGCTGTATATCCCGTTCGCCGGTAAACGAACGGCTTGTCCATCTGGGAGTTATCTTTTCCTTTACGCATTTGCTGTCATGGTACGTCGCCTCGCTGAAAACCGTGCTATGGGCCGCATAACCGCAAAAATTGCATATCCATGCCTCATAAAAGATCGGGTTCAACCCTTCATAATGCGGACAAAAGTCTTCATCCTGAGAGATCAGCTTGACGTATTTGGATCGAACCTTTGTAACTTCAATCTGTTTGTCACAGATGGGGCAAATAATTTTAGTCGTGTAAATTGGGCGTAATTCAGTCATCTTCATACTCCAGTTGTATTCCTTAACGGGTGACTCCCTGCTGTTTGGTAATGTCCCCTGCTTCCTCGAAATCAATTGCAGATATCGGGGGCATCTTTATCTTTCTCTTTTGAGGGAGGTATTTATCAACCGATATCTTTTCGGTTTGAATCACTTTTCCGGATGAATCCACTGTTTCCCGGTATACTTCCACCTTGCAGCCGGGAACTGCCTCGCGTACAACCACCACTTCACCAGGCTTCAAAGATGGATCCAGCCAGGTCTCAACCCCCTCGGATCGCGTTTTTTCAGTAATTTTCGTTCTGATACGATATTTGTATTCCGTTTGAGGCTTACGCCCCCAAATGGATACGTTCACCTGGTTTCCATAAATCCTGGCATCAACCAGAACCGCATAGCTAAGGTTGTTTTTGAACTTAAAGTCAATATAGCCCTGGGAGATGGTAGCATCCCGGCCCACATCAATATAGGTGAGCGGTATGGTGTGATTTCTTCTTTCTACAACCTCAAGCCCCGAGAGCAAAACGGCGTTGTAAAACGTTGACGTTACCTGGCATATCCCGCCGCCAAGGCCATCTACAAGCTCATTATTAACGATGACCTTCGCATTCCTGTAACCGTTTTTTTCGGTTCTGTCCCCCAGTGCCCGGTCCATGGAAAAGACTTCACCGGGAAGCAGCAGTTGTTGGTCGATTTTACCGCAGGCCGTTTTAATGTTATGTACCCGGCCTTCGTTGGTGGTACTGAAGGTCGTTTGGAACTGCGCAAGCCGGGTGGTAATTTTATCAAGCATTTGCTCCGTGATATCAGGGGTAAGATCTATCACACAAAGCTGTACATCCTGTAAAGTCCTTTTCAGCAGGGATTCCTCCACCCTTTCCAGGCTAAGCTTCATATCCATGATATAGCCCGTTTGATGAGGCGTTACCTTGATGTTGCCGGATTTTACTGAAACCGAAGCGTTCTTGGGCTTTCTTTCGATATCCTGCCGGATGCTGTCCAAAATTCGGATGATCTTGTCTTTATCATAACACATTCCGGCAACAATTGGCAGACCTTGCCGCCGTAAATTGTTGATTTCCCTTAACCGTTGCAGTACATTCCCTTCACGGCCCCTGGACCAGGCAAGATCAAGGGCTTTTCCGTATTCTGCCTCATAGTGGATGTCATGAAACGGCAGCCTGTATTGCTGCAGGGGCGTCATCAAAAGAATCCCGTCCCCTGGTATGGCAGCTTGCTGGTTTTCACGCAGAAGAACCAGTGCCGCCTGTCTTGTAAGCCCGCCGACCTCTACCCCATCCACTGATATTCCTTGATATATGGTTTTTTGATTCAGGATGGAGAAAAGATAAATAACCAGGCCTGCGAAGGCAATCACCAGCACTGTGGTCAGGATGTGCCACCATTTCAGGGCCTTGCGGAATACCATTCACATCACCCATATATAGTATTCCTGATATATGGTTTTATGAGGAACCATCTTTAATCGATTTCAAGTACTTCGGTTCCATCCAGGGCTTTCTGAATCAGTGCTTCACCGTCCAGTACCTGTTCATAGCCCAGTGTTTTTTGAAGCTGCGGCTTTGTTGCCGGATGTTTTGCCACAAAAACGGTGCAGCAGTCTTCATACGGAAGAATGGAGGTTTCGAAGGTATCTATCCTTTTGGCGATCTCGATCACTTCGCTTTTGTCCATGCCGATGCAAGGCCGGTAAACAGGCATCGTGACCGCGCTGTTTGTAACCAGCAGGCTCTCGAGGGTCTGGCTGGCAACCTGGCCGATAGCCTCGCCGGTAATAAGGCCCAAAGAGCCATTTTGCATGGCAATTCGCTCGGCGATTTTCATCATAAACCTGCGCATGATGATCGTCAGGTGATCCTGCGGGCATTTCTGATTGATCTCCATCTG
>JAAYJG010000062.1 GCA_012523055.1 Ruminiclostridium sp.
CTGGATGAATTCTGCTACAGGTTCAACCGTAGGTTTTTTGGTTGTGAGTTATTTAACCGTGTTTTGTTTAGCTGTATCACCTCACAAAAAATTATGTATACTGAGTTAACGTCATAATCATTAAAAACATTATTCAAATTGGTCTGCCATCCTCTATCCAGCAGGGGGTTACAGCCTTTTCGAATGTCTTTGTACAGGGCTATATCAATGGTTTTGGCTCGTCCTATATGGCTGGATATTCCGCCTATGGCAAGGTGGATGTTTTCGCCCTGCTGCCAATGCAAGCTGTTTCCATGGCAAGTACAACCTTTGTGGGCCAGAATATCGGTGCCGGTAATGTGCCTCGGGCTAAAAAGGGAATTAAAACAGCCCTGCTGCTATCTCTTGGATCTACCGCGGTATTGATCATTCCCATGATGTTGTTTGCGCCCCAGGTCATTTCTCTGTTCAACAGTGATCCTGAAGTCATTCAATATGGTGCGCTATACATGCGACTTACTTCACCGTTTTATCTGACGGTATGCATCAACCAGATTCTTGCAGGCGCTTTGCGCGGCGCTGGCGACACAAGGGCGCCGATGTTCATCATGCTGGGCTCCTTTGTAGTATTCCGCCAGATTTACCTTTTTGTTTTCTCATGGATCTTCCCGGGCAACTTCTACCCCATCGTTTTTGCCTACCCTGCAGGCTGGATGCTTTGCAGCGCTTTAATCTCCATTTACTTCAAGCGTTCCCATTGGGAACACCGGCGGTTTGTCGTTCGAAAAGAAGAGGCTTAGTTTGTTTGGTCTTCGAAAAAATAACAGCTTGCGATTCTATGGACTTTAGAACTGCAAGCTGTGATATTTTGCTTTGCTTAAGTTTTCATTTCCCCGCCGCCCCGGCTAAGGGGACCCTCCCCTACCGCCAATCAGGCGCTCATTCTTTCCTGAGGTTTATTCAGGTAATCCAACTTTGGCCTTAAAAAGTTGATCTCCCGCATGCTTTTCCTGTTTTCAACAGTACTCTCATCGTCTTCTCCAAGCATGCACCTGACAAATATCTTAAAAAGTAATGCAAGCATGTTCTCACCTTCAATCATCATGTTGTGAACACCTTCTGTCATCAGTATTCTATCAGAATGAACAAACCAACTTCAATATTGCAAACTTCACGAACTTTTTGCTTCTGGTTTCGCATTTTCTGTTGATTTTTTATTCTACTGATAAGACGAAGAGAGCAAAAAAAGTTTCATTAGAAAAAGATTAAATTTCTTTTCAGCGTTATTTCAATGAGCGCTTGCGCGAATTGTGCGCCAAAACGCGGGCGCTGAAAGCGCCTTCTACAAGCAAATACATCAATGTTTTTGTGTGTGACTTACGCGTTTTGTGTGCAACTAGTTCATAATTATCTCTGATAATTATGAACGGTCTGCGAGCATTTTATCAAATGCCAGGCTGCATGGGCGAGCAGCAAGTGAAGCTTGCGACCAGCCCCTTTAGTGGGGGATTGTACTCGCCACTGAAGCAGAAATCGGTTTATCCCCCGACCCGCGTTTTTTAGCCCAGCGGGCTAAAAATACGCAATGAGGTAGGGGTCTTAGGGCATTTGATAAATTCTCACAGCAAATCTATGTTATGACAATCTTTGAGGTGGCGGTCATTGAAAACAGTCCTTCGCATTGTTATAATTGAAATGTCCCGTCAAAATAACGATTTCAGGAGGTTCGGCGGTGGCAATCACCCCTGTCGGAATCCAGAGGGAAATGAATGGAGATCTCGGATAAGCTCGCCTTTGAAATTTATACGATTATCCTCTTCCACACGGCGGCAGTACTGGTGCTGATGGGCTTTACGCTTTATATTTATCTGCGCGCCAAAAAAACGCCGCTGCTCTACAGTTACCTTTGTGTGGTCGCGATGCTGCTGGTTTGGATGCTTTCGAAGATCTTCAAAACCGTTTCGCCTACTCAGCCGATGCGCTGGTTTTTCATCGTCACACAATATTTCGGGGTTGAATTTCTGGGGTTTTGCCTGATCCTTTTTGCTTTTTTATACACGCGCAACCGGCTGCCCGCTAAGAAATGGCTGCTGCTCATGATAATCCCGCCTGTGACAGGCTTTGTGATCGTGCTCACCAACCCCCTGCATATGGGATTTTACTCCTATTTTGATTTCTACAGGGATAAATTCGGCTCACTGTTCCTCCCTGTTCAGGCTTTTCAGTACCTTTACCTGGTGGTCGGCATTCTCCTGTTGTCCAGGGGCTTCACCCATCAACCCGGCTTTTCGGGTAGGAAAGCGCTTGCCCGTATTCTCGCCTCGTTGGTCCTCCTGCCGTTGATGCTCAACCTCTATTATCTGCTTTTTAAGTTCACCGATCTGAAGTGGATCTTTCCCTTTCCTGTCTTTGATGCTCCGAATGGATTTGCGCACCTGCTCGTAAACCTCTCTCAGCTCTTGTGACAAATGTCCCAGGGTTTCCGCCGATGGCTCGCCGTCTTCTGGCAGCTCCTGCGCAATAGGCAATTCTGCCGTTATGGACTGGATTTTTTCTACAAGCTCAGATTGTATTTCTTGAAACACCCGCAGGCGTTCCTTTTCCGCTTCAAGTTCGCTGGCGGTTTCCATGTAATGGGTCAGCTTTGTATTCGCGGCTGTCAGGCTTTGATTATAGGCTTGTACATCGCGGATCATCTGTTTTTCCTTATAAATGTCATGGAACAGAAGAGCCGTTCCTGTTCTTTTCCCCCGCGAGGAAAGGATGGGGGTGATCCTGACCAGGTATTCCTGCTGGCGGCTCTGAAATGAAAGCTCGAACTGATGCTCTTGTGATAAATCCTGAAGGGCATGTTCAAAAGCTTCCATTGAACCCTCTCCGGCATCGTTTTTCAAACTGTTCCTGATATCTTCGAAGGTTTTGCAGTTCTCCGTGAACAGCATGAAGCCCTGAGGTTGCTTCATTTCAAGAAGATTTCCCTTGATATCGCTGATTACCGTAATATCTTCAAGCACCTCGAAGACTGCTGAAAGATCCGGTGAAAGTGTATTATCCTCCGGATCCTTTCTTTGGCGCAAAACAAGGTGTATGACGGATATGATCACGGTTGCCAGACCTAAAACCAGGGCAGCCGTTCTCAACTGCCTGAAGTCCTTCTCCACGGGCAAATCGAGGTTGGCGGTTTCCATGAGCAGAGAGAACAGAACAATACCGATAAAAAATGACATCACCGAAATAGAGGTCAATAAAAAGCTGCGTTTACGGCTTACCTGCAGGTAGATGGTCAAACCAGTCAGGGTTAACAAAACCGCTATTCTGATGATGATTTCGCTCTCAAGGGTACGTATTCCGATCACTCTGCCTTCCAGCCGGTATGCCATTCACCGGTTATCCATCCTTATATATCGGAATTATCATAAACGGGGATTACCAACTCTCCGGGAGCTTCAAAAACAGCAGCATCGGGTTTTCCCGGCTTATATTCCAGCATGGTGCTTGAATAGACAAGCTCATCCCCTGTATAGCTCACGGTCTGAAGAAGTACCGGAAAACCGTCCTTTATGGCGATCCAGCTTTTCGTCAGCGTCTTGTCAGTACCGTAGTCGTTTATATACTCCACATAGATCACCGGCATGCCGAAAAGCGTGTCTTTTCTGACAACACTAAAATCCGCATTCCACTGCTCATCGATCTCTTCAGCATCTGTTGTTTCCCAAGATACGGCAAATCCAGACGGAGCAGGTTGTTCCGGTTATACAGCTTCAGGGTGTAATCCGGCGTGCTTATTTTTTCGCCTTTTGTGAGTTTCTCCTGTGTGGTTGTATAAACCTCAATCGTGCAGGAATAGTTTGCCTGGCCCGATCCGCTGTTCACCGTTGTGACAGGCTTCTTACCGGCTCCCGCGGCAAATCCGGTTAATCCCTTTGTCAGCTCCATCGCCTGGCCGTTCATCAGGAAAACCCCTGTCAGAACACCCACTGCCACAAGGATTATGGCATATAATACCCATTTCATGTTTTTATTTTTCATGTGGACACCTCCCCTTCCCGCCTTATCGGCCGATATTCATCTTTTGCCTTGTCTTGGCGGTCTTTCCGGTTTCGTTGTAAATATCCGGAGAAATGATCTGCTCCAGCGTCATATCCATCAAGTCCTCCCCGGCCAGCGGCAGGGTCAGGTTCCTTCTGTTCTCCAGATAGATTTCCGCTTCCCGTATCCCTGACGGGTTTACCAGTGTATCAAGGATATTTAGGATTTCCGGTTCCTTTCCGACCCCCGATACAAGCTGCTGCCGGTCAAAGCTCATATGAGCGGTATTGAGGGTATCCTGAATTTTCTGGTTCAAATCATTCATCAGTTCCGTTCTAAACAACATATTGCAGAATGCACAGGTCGATTGAAGAGAGGTATACCCCATTTTTTGTCCCTTGAAAATAAACTTGGCGCTTTCAAAGTAGTGCTGATCCTTTAGCCTTGCTTTTTCCGCCATAAGCGTAGGCTTTGTCCGGGATACAAGCCGCCAGCTTCCTGTCTGAACCACCGACGTGTTCGGGTCTTCTGTCGGCTGCAGGTTCAGGCTTTTATCCACAAACATCAATCCGTTTTTCAGGGTATTGCCGCCGTTTGAAGCACCCGCTTCCAGCTGCACCGGTGTGAAAGGCGCTTCACGGTGGGGCCACGTTACACCCATCAATAGCTCAACCTTCCCAGTGGGAGCACTGTCTCCGCGGATGCTGCTGATAAACAGCTCGGCATTTTCCGCCTCATAAATCTCTCCATTTCCTTCCCGGGTTACGGTGAAGTTCTGTCTCACGATGGTTCCCATCAAAATCCCTTCGGGCTCGATCGTGTCTGTCTCAAGCGTTACGCCATCATAGGCCATGCTGGCCCGGATACGGTCGCCGGGCTTGATGTCTTCTGAGTTCAGACTGAACTGCCCGCGAACGGCGTTGACTGTATGAACAATCTTCCTCGGAACCGGAAGGGCAATGAACGCCGTACCACCGGTTGTAAATGCGGGTACTGCAACGTTCTCATCTCTTTCGATGATGATTTCCACCGGACCGTCATAGCTCACCAGGTCAGGTGAATTCGGAACTCCCGTTACCGAGCCTCCGTCTGTTTTCATATACCGGTTGATATCCCCTTCCACCACGCCGGTGAAATAGTCCGCGGTGAGGATCTGAACCGTATCAAAATGGAAGGACGGATCGAACTTGTCGGAGAAATACTGTTCTTTTCCGGGTATCTGTATCTGTATTTTGTCACCCTTCACCAGGTCCACATTTTCAAAGGTGAAATACCCGCCGGCAGTATAATAGCCCTGAGGGGTTTTACCTGACTGTTTCCCGTCGAGCCGGTAAACCGTTTCCTTTTTGTTGCGGATAACCTTTATCACAGCCTCACCGGTATAATCGTCCTTTTCCCTCTTACCGTTCTCTTTTTGCAGGCGGACTTTTACACGATCCAGCCATGCGTCCGCATCCTCAAAGCTGAGAATGTATCCGCCCGTATCCTGGCCGTCCACTGCAAACAGCTTCCAATACTCATTGACAAAGGTTTTTTTATAGCTGAGCACCTTGGCCGAAACCACCAATCTGAGCCCGCATTCCCCATTCAGATATGATCCATCGGTTTCCACCTGCATTTCAGGCCCCATCCGGACTTCTGTTTTCAACATGTTATAGCCCAGCAGCTTCAGGCTTGCTTCGGCTGAAAAGCCAATAAAGCCCTTCACTGAGCAATTGAAGCTTTTGCTCACATTACACCATTGCTTCTTTTCGAGTACACCCTTGATTGAGGTCGGAAAGCCCCAGAAGGTTCCACCCTTCACGCCGGCTTCTACTACAAAGCTCTGATCAATATCGATGCCCAGCTGCATTTCCCCATTTACATCCACACGCAGGAACAGTCCAAGGGTGGCAGAGCCAAGGCCTGCATCAATATCAAAACCGCATATCGGTATTTTGACAGCCTTTTTCAGTTTTACCCCGGCACTCAGTCTCAAGTCGATCTCTTCTCCGGCCTTGAACACAAACTTATAGCCGCTGTTAAAGCTGTAATACCCCGTGATATGGGGAGCGATCAGCCGGATGCATGCCTCAAGGTTGAAGTTGTAGCTTGTACTGCCGTCTTCACTGGTTCCGGACAGTTGAATGGCCTCATCACCCTCAAAGGATATCAGGATGCCGTCCGCGCTGACGGAAACACTTTGGGTGGTAGGTACCCCCGGAACCGCCGGCGGCTTCGGCATCTGCATTTTGCTTTCAGAGACCTGAATAGCGCTATTGGGAAGAGAAGAGAGATTGGCCGTATTTAAAGCCACACTTTGCTCGGGGATCGTAAAATCCTCCAGCACATCCTGGAATTCGGGCATTGTGACGTAATAATCTTTGTTTTTGCCATCCTCCAGAAATTGAATCGGAATTCTGGTTTCGGGGTCTATGTATATCTTGTTGGTATCAGGCTGAGCCTTTAGCTTGTTTTTGATAATTTTGCCCTGTTTCAGGTTTGCTTTCAAGGCGGTAAGGTTATCCCCGCTTAAAACCTCTACATTGGGCTTCAGCGTGTAGGTCACGTTCTGAAAGGCCCCGGGCTCCCTTCCGTTCGCCCTGGCTGTTTTGGCAACCTCAGGCAGATCCAGCCCGAAACGCTGAAGTTGTTCGGTTTTCAGAAGCCTTTCGGGCAATACCTCTGCTTTTGGGGATAGTTCCGACGCAACGCCGGGAAAGATGGAGACAAACAGAAGCATTGTGGTAAAAACCAGCAATGCTGCGGACTTTAGAACTTTTCTTTTCATCCGGATACCACTCCTGTTTTCAATTATTTTGCCGCCCGGCCGGTGTGTCCTGAAACAGATTGCACCCTGGGCAGAGGGCAGCAGGATCCCATGATCTATAATTGAATTATAAAAGTCGGACCCCTGGAAATTAAGTGCCTGATGAGTACAAAACAGTCATCGTTTTATGTCTCCCGGTCACCGGGAATGACCTGTCCGAGTCATATGGGTGACTTGATACGAAGCATGCGCAGCAAGTCGGCACCTGAGCTTTCGAAATGCCTGCGAGATGTCTTGCCGGGGTCGAGCGTTTTGTATATAATGGAAGTTGTTCAGATAATGCGGAAACATGTCTTGAATATACTGAATTTTCATTAGTGAGCACCGATATCGTGTTGTGGGCTCAATCCACATTGAATATAACGAGGCTCGATGGACCCCCGCCCCACCTCTTAACGTATTTTCAGCCAAGGGCTGAAAAACGTGTGGTGGCGGGTACCGATTACCTTAATCAGGCGGCGAGCATATCTCCCGCCTCGATATAAGGACCTTATCACTACGTGATAAGAACCTTGTTGCTGTGTGATGGTTTTGCC
>JAAYJG010000063.1 GCA_012523055.1 Ruminiclostridium sp.
ACAACAGGGGGGTGCGTAGGAGAGGTCATGGAAACCATCATCAAAATCGAAAACCTGAAAAAGGTATACCGAATGGGGCAGGAAAAGGTATACGCCCTGAACGGGATCAATCTTGAAATTAAAAAGGGTGAAATCTGCTGCCTTTTTGGAACGTCAGGCTCCGGGAAATCAACACTGTTGAATTTGGTTGCCGGGTTGGAAAAACCAACACGGGGCAGTATCTTTGTGAAAAACATTAAGGTGGATAAGCTGAATGAAAAGCAGTTGGCGAAGTTCCGACAAAAATATGTCGGGTTCATTTTTCAATCCTATAACCTTCTTCCCAATCTGACAGCTCTTGAAAATGTAACGCTGCCACTTGTTTTCAAAGGCTGCTCCAAAAAGAAACGGGAGAAAGCCGCCATTGAAATGCTGAAGGCCGTGGGCCTTGGCAATCGGTTGCACCATAAGCCCAACCAGATGAGCGGCGGGCAGCAACAGCGCGTCAGTATCGCCCGGGCTTTTGTTGAAAAGCCCGAAATCATTTTTGCCGATGAGCCCACCGGAAATCTGGACTCAAAAACCACAGAGGAAGTCATGGCGCTGATCGCCGGCATGGCAGATAAGTTCGGTCAGACCATTCTGCTCGTTTCACATGATACGGAAGCATCAGATTATGCCGACCGAATTGTACATATTAAAGACGGACAAATCGATCGTATTGAAGAAAAAGTGGAATATCAGTTAAAGGGGAGTGCTGCAAATGAGTAAGCGTGTTTTTGGGATTTTATTCAGTCTGGTCATGGTGATGATGGTGTTTGCCGGGAATACGGCATTTGCCGATGACGGTGATAAACCGGCGGATATTGTCGGAGTATCTGCAAATGGAGGTCAACAAATCAGAATTGGCGATGAGTTTGAACTGCTTCTGAAGTTAAAAAACAACACAGATGGAATCATAAACGATGTTACTGTCACTTTTAGTGGCTCTGCATCGGTTAGACCGGTAGATTCGATACTAATTAATCAGTTTGCCTCTGAAGTGGGAAGCGGGCAGATTACGGAGCAGGTTTTTCATTTTTTTCACACAGGAAAAATCGGTACAGAATTACCAATGGTTATTACTTACAAAGATAAAAATGGTAATACTCACAACGAAAATGATTCAGTGTGGATATCAAACCTTAGTCAGGATATCAATCCTGGCACCGGTGATAGCGGCGTCAAATTCAAACCCATACTGGTAATAGGTGATAAGGCTATTCCTGAGGGTTCCGCAGGGAACAAGATAACGATTCCCCTTACAGTAACGAATGTGTCTTCTTATGAAGCTAAAAGGATTACGATAAAACCTCAGCTTCCTGAGAAAGTATTTGTGATCGATCAGATGATTGTGGACAGTAAAATTGAAAGTATCCCTGCAAAAAGGGCGGAAAATGTTATTTTTCAGTTTGAGATTGATAAAAACGCCGCAGCAGATACATACAAAGTACCTCTTAAAATCACATACACAAATGTGTACGGAAATGACGCCTTTACGGAAGACGTTGAAATTTTCATAAAAGTGCTGAACAACAATTTACCACCTCAACTGGTGGTAAAGGAAGCCACACCGAGCATTCAGGAAATTCCCGAAGAACAGGATTTCACGGTAACGTTTAATGTTTGGAACATGGGAACACTGGATGCCAAAAATGTAACAGTTGAACTTATAGCAGACAATGCAAACTTTTATGTGCTTGATAACCTCACGAAGCACTATTTCAGCGAGTTGAAAGGGCAGCAGAGCGAAGAAATCACTTATTCTCTCAGAACCAGGAAAGACATGGTACCGGGCACATATGAAATAGCCGTATTGCTTATGCATGATGGCGCAACAACTGCTAAGTATCCCATGTATGTTAATGTACTGGGAACAAAAGATAAGGATGAAAAGGAAGAAGAAAAGAAAGATGATATCAATATCATCACCGAGAACGTCAACGCCCCCGAAGGTGTCGTACTCGTAGAGCAGCCCTTTACGGCCTCCTTCAATGTGAAGAACATGGGAACCACTGTGGCCAAAGCTGTGAAGGTTACGATTGATGGCGGGGATAAAATACTTCCGAGATCTCTGAATGTATTGACCCTGACCGATATCAACCCCGGAGAATCGGTTCCGGTGGCCTTCAGCTTTGTTGCCACAAAGGACTGCGACAGCCGCACTTATCCCATCAAGGCCAGCGTTGAATACAAAAATAATGATGAAACATTGCATAAGGATCAGTATATAGGGGTTTCCATTCAGAACCCTGAAAAGGACAAGGAGAAAGAGAAAGAAAAAGAAGAGGAAGATACCTCACGGAATACTGTACCTAAAATCATTATTTCTGAATATTCCACCGATCCTGTCATGGTCAGCGCCGGCGAGAATTTCACCCTGCGGATGAAGTTCCTGAATACAAACAAAGAGAAGGCTGTTGAAAACATGAAAATCACACTGGTTGTGAATGAGGGAAGTGAAAAAACCGGCAGTGTGTTCTCTCCGGTACAGTCCAGCAATACCTTCTATATTGCACGTATGGATCCCGGAGAAACCGCGGTGAAGGAAATGATGATGTACACCATTCCGGATGCCCAGGCAAAAACCTATGTGGTGAAAGCTTCTTTTGAATATGAATACGAGGAAAAAGATCAGCTGAAGACCAATACCATGGATGATCTGTTCGGAATTCCAGTGGTTCAGCCCGCGAAGCTTGAAACCTCTGATGTTTTCGTTTCTGAGCCTGCGTTCGTGGGAGAACCGGTATACCTGTCTTCCGAGTTTTACAATATGGGCAAGGTCACCCTTTCCAACCTGATGGTCAAGGTGGAAGGTGACTTTGATACAAAGGAATCCAATTACTTTGTGGGCAATTTTGAAATGGGTATGAGTGATTACTATGAAGCGCCCATTACGCCCATGATGCCGGGCGAGACGAAAGGGCTTCTTGTCTTCACCTTTGAAGATTCAGCCGGAAAAGAGCACCGTATCGAAAAGGAATTTACAGTGAACGCGATGGAGTCTGCCCCCGTGATGAACCCCGACTTCCCCATGGATCCCAATTTCCCAATGGATCCAGGGATGATGGATCCCGGCATGGAAGGGATGAAGGGACCCAGGCTACCGATTATCCCCATAGCAATCGGCGCCGGCGTTGTCATATTGTTCATCGTGTTCATGATCATCCGCAAAAGACGCAAAAAAAGGAAAGAGATGATGCTTGATGAGGATATTTGATATAATCCGAATGGCTCTGAGAAACCTTTTCCGAAGCAAGGTCAGAACCACGTTGACCGTATTGGGTATTGTTATCGGAACAACAGCCATTATCATCATGCTCTCTTTGGGTATTGCGATGAATGTATCCTACCAGGAACAGATGAGCAAAATGGGCAGTATGAACGCCATTACGGTATATCCCAACTGGGAGCAGCAGGTTCGGCCAAAAAAGGGAGAAGAGTGGGTGGAACCAAAGGTGTCCCAGGAGGTTCTGGATCAAATTAAACTAATCCCGAATGTCACGGCGGTCTCTCCTTTTTACTCGACCAGTGTGAAGATGGAGATCGGCAAGTACCTTGGCTATGTCCAGGTGATCGGGATCGAGCCAAGCGCCATGCCCGATCTGAACTATAATGTTTCACAGGGCAGGCTTTTGACGGATGACGATACCATGCAAATCGTGTTTGGCTTTAACATGAAGAATCAGTTTTATAATCCGAAAAGCAGAAACAGTTATCGGGGCTATGGCTATTCCGAGGAAGAGAAGGATTTTGACTTCCTTGAGGACAAAATTCAGATGACCTTCGACATGAGTTATGGTGAAAAGTACCCCGGCATGCCGGTAAACAACAAAAAGCCAAAGCTGTACAAGGTCGAGGGTGTGGGAATACTAGAAGATGGCAGCTGGGAGACCGCATACCAGGCATATATGAATATTGATCAGTTACGAGAACTGGATCAGGAATATAAAGACAGCATGCTAAGCCCGGAGGAAAAAAAGGCAAAGAAAAAGAAGAAGGAAGAAGAAATTGGTTACCAGGAAGCCAAGGTCATTGTCAATGAAATAAAAAATGTTATTGAAGTTCAGGAGCAAATTAAAGCACTTGGCGTCAATGCATACAGCATGGCTGAACAATTGGAGCAAGCCGATAAGACCCAGGGCGTCATGCAGGGTGTTCTGGGTGGAATCGGAGCCATATCGCTGTTGGTTGCGGCTATTGGCATTGCAAATACGATGATCATGGCTATCTACGAAAGAACCCGTGAGATCGGAATCATGAAGGTCATCGGCGCCAGGCTGAAGGACATCAAGAGGATGTTCCTGTATGAAGCTTCCATGATTGGGCTCATTGGAGGAATTATTGGCATCGGGGTCAGTTACGGCATTTCCTATCTGTTGAATACGGTAGGGGTGCAGTTTCTCGGCGGCATGGGCATGGGAATGGGCGGCGGGGAGACGAAGCTGTCTATCATTCCGCTGTGGCTTGTGGCGCTGGGAATGGTTTTCAGCGCCGTAATCGGGCTGGTATCGGGTTTTTTCCCGGCCAGAAAGGCTACAAAGCTGAGTGCCCTGTCAGCTATCCATACGGAGTAAATCATCGAACTCAGAACAAAAAAGAATAGTTTCTTCTCATGTTTGTCTGCGCATCTGTTTTGCGATAGGTTTACCTGTAGCAAGACAGATGCGTTGCTTTATAGGAAAAGAATCTAAAGTGAATGATATGGAAAGATATCATCCGCTTGACAGCAAATCTATTCAATATTGCTTCTAAAGAGAACAAACTGTTAAAATGCAATATTGGAGATGTGAATGCCTCTAATATTGCTGAAATGGAAAACAGGAAAGTATTTTTAAAGACACCTGAAAAAATGTGGAACGTAATCTCTGGTTTTTTTGAGTGGGATCATTCAAGTCGGGCTCAGCCGCGGAATTTTATTTCTGCTCAATACAACCGGAGTTTAGCTGGCTTGAGAACGTTACTCCTCATCTTTTTCAAGAAACATATGCTTCATATATGCCTCTCGTACCTTCCCGTGAAGAAGGCGGGAGATCGGAACGACTTTTCCGGTATGGGTAACAAGCTCCTTTATTCCGAGCTGGCTTACATGCCAAAGGTTGACAATGTAAGAGCGATGGACCTTAACAAACTCAGGGCGAGCCAAAAGTTTGTCCTCGAATTCAACTAAGGATGAGGTCGCTTCCCTTACGCCGCCGTCTGACAGATGAAAATACAGTTTCTTGTTCATGATCTCCACAAACGCCAGCCTGGAGAACAAAATGCGGACAATATCAGAAAGGGTTTTGACTGACAACCCCTCCATCGCTGTTTGATTCTCGGCAGCTATTGCATCCAATACAGAAAAAAGCCTGTCCCTGGAAACCGGCTTAAGGATATAGTCATAAGCCTTGACTGCGTAGCTCTCCACTGCAAATTCCGCAGAAGAGGTAAGAAATATGATTTTTACCTCCGCATCAAAGCTCCGGATCTCATGAGCAGCTTCAATCCCGTTTATTCCCGGCATCAGGATATCCAAAAGCAAAATGCCGTACTCTCCGCTGCTCACATGGGAGATAAGCTCTGCAGCGCTTTGAAAGGTCTTGTATACAACAGGTACGTTACGTTCACGCCTGTATGTGTCAATAAAAGATGAAATTCGGGTGAGCTCCTGCGAATTATCATCACAAATCGCAATTTTCAAATCTACTCAACTCCTATGATGTAAAAGCTTAATACTAATTTATCATAAAACTTGTTCTATTCCCAGTCCACTTCTACATTTCAGGGCAAAATCCAATACATCTCAGGCAAACTCGAACTTTTATCGGTAATTTTCATCTATAATCAAACCAAGCTTTAAAAATCCGATCAGCAAATACATCGGAGGGAAGGAGGAATGAAGCCTGACTACCTTTATTGCATGTGTGATTGCCGTCATCAGTACCACAGCATTTTTAACGCTTTGGTTTTGGATTGTTAACCGTGAACTGCGATCTAAAGCAGATACTGTAAACAGTGCCGTCAGTCAGTTGACTGCCTGCCGCGAAAACCAGATATGGATGACGGAAAGCTCTGATGAGCAAGCTGGAAAATACATTCTGTCCCGAAGTCTGGATATATACCATCAGTCGGTAATGCTTTACAACCAGACGCTGCTGAAACCATGGAACCGCTTTCCCGCGTTTCTGATGGGATTTCGGCAAATGAAGGATGAGAAAACCATATCGGAAAGGAAGACGATGCCTGCCTTCACCGGGAATTTACAGGAGCAAGATCCCGGCTCCCGTGCATAAGCGCTGGAACTGCAGGTATTCTGTTTTATATAAAGACAACCGCGAGCATTGAGCTACCTGAGTATATTTATTTGAGTTTACACATATTGATTGAATTTTTACAATGAATAATTTTTTAGGAGGAACATCATGAAATCACACAGTTTTAAATTGTTTATACTCACCATTATTTGTCTCTTAGCTTTAGTGAATGGGAGTAACCTTGCTTTTGCATTTGTTACACCATCAATATCAATAAATGATATAACAGTTAATGAAGATGCTGAGAATGCTATATTTACAATTACACTTTCACAATCGTACGGCAGTGCTATTACAGTTGAATATAGTACAGCCCAAAATACTGCTTTAGCGGCGGGTGATTATACAAACACATCAGGTACGGTAACAATCCCTGCTGGAAATACATTGGTTACAGTAACCGTACCTATAAATAATGATACTATTGATGAGGAAAATGAAAGCTTCTATCTGAATATATCAAACCCAAGCGTGGGTGAAATAACAGATAACCAAGGGATATGTACAATTACCGATGATGATGCTGCACCAACTATGAGTATTAGTGATGCTACAGTTACAGAAGGAAACTCGGGAACTGCAAACCTTGTTTATACAGTCACACTGTTTCAACAAAGTGGTAAAATAGTTACAGTGGATTGTGCAACCCAGGATGGAACAGCTACTGTTGCTGATAACGATTATACAGCTAAAGCAACAACATTGACCTTTGCACCTGGAGAAACAAGTAAAACGATAACTGTAGAGATACCAGTAGATACAGTATATGAACCTGAAGAAACTTTTACGGTTAATCTTTCGGGAGCCTCAAATGCGAGTATAGCAGATTCAACAGCATTAGGAACAATAACAGATAATGATGCAATTCCTAAGGTTACATTGAGTGCAGACAAGACGTCAATCACCGAAGCAGTAGTAAATGACGAGATAACGGTAACTGTTACTTTATCCAATAAATCATATCAGGATGTAACTGTAGAGTTTGGTTTGACAGGAACAGCAGTTGATGGATCAGATTATTCAGTCACTCCAACAAGCTCACCTGTCTCAATAATTATACCCGCTGGAAGCTTATCGGGAGCTATGACCCTTACGGTGTTAAATGACTCATTTTATGAAGGCAATGAACCATTTTCTGTGGAAATAACAAGTGTAACAAATGGAACAGAAGATGGAGAACAGAAGGTTGATTTATCAGTTATTGATAACGAAACAGTACCATCAGTAACGTTAAGTGTATCACCGAGTACTTTTTCAGAAAATGCAGGAACAACAACAGTAACGGCAACGCTATCAAATATGTCGGAACAGCCTGTTACTGTTAATCTCAATTTTACAGGAACAGCAGCATCAGGAACAGATTATTTAGCATCTAACACTGCAATCACAATATCGACAGGAAATTTGACCGGCGCTATAACGTTGACTGCTATAGATAATGAAGTATACGCGGGTGCAAAAACTGTAATTATAAATATAGACTCTGTGACGATCGGAACAGAAGATGGTACACAGCAGGTAACAGCAACCATTGCGGAAGATGAAGCCGATACAACGCCGCCGGCAGCACCTACAGCTGTCACAGTAACGCCTGTAGGTGGAACGGTTATTGCAAATACTCTGAATAAATCAAATACAAACATGACAGCAACAGCAACTATAACTGCGGGTGATGCAACAGACGGGAGAGCAGAACTTTATTTGGAAACTACATTGCTTGTAACCGATGATACAATTTCATCTGGTGATACACAGGTAACATTTGATTTGGGGAAAAATACGAACGCTGAGCTGCAAGCGGCAGCTGCATCAAGCGGAACTGTAAGTGTAAAGCTCTATGATGCGGACGAAAACAGCTCAACCAGTTCTGTAGGCAATCCTACCTTGACAGTTGACTATTCAAATCCGACGCCAGTATCCGGGAGTCCGTTGGAAAATGCAACAAACGTCAGCGAAAATACAAATCTTGTACTAATCTTAAATGAAAATGTGGAAAAAGGAACAGGTTACATAAATATTAAGAAGACCTCCGATGACAGCATCGCAGAAACCATAGACGTAACAAGCGGGCAGGTGGCAGTGAGCGGCGCAACGGTAACAATCGATCCGTCGGTGATATTGGATAGCAATACGGAATACTATGTGCTGATTGGCACAGCCGCTTTCAGGGATACTTCAGGGAATTACTTTACAGGTGTAGCGAGCACAACCGCCTGGAGCTTTACGACAATGACACCAGTCATCACAGCAGCCAGCGTAGCCATCACGGCTCCTGTGCCTGGGGCAGCTCCACAGGATGCGGAAACAGTTGAGACGGCAACGAATCATGCGGATTACACCGTTACAAATATAGTATGGAATGAAGATTTGACCGCAGGCTTGAAATTCAAGGCAGACCGATTATACACCGCAACAATTACGCTGACCTCGAAGAACGGCAAGAAGTTCCAGTCGGCAGCCTTTACACCTTCAGTCGAAGGTTCTGCATCGGTAGGAACAACGACGACAGCCGGTGGAGATGTGGTAGGCAACACCATTTCCTTTACAGTAACTTATCCCGTGACAGACGCATTGACAGTATCAAGCATAGCAATAACAACCCAGCCGACGAAGACGAGCTATACGGAGACTACTGATGGAATCCTGGCATTAAACGGAATGCAGGTAACAGAAACAAACAATGACGGTACAACCAACGTTGTGACCTTTACCGACGGAACGGCAACCGACTATACATCTAATCCTGCGAATGGCGCAGCTTTAACGAATACAGCACACAACGGCCATCCAGTCGTGATTACGCATACTGCATCCGGTAAGACTGCGAGCACGAATAACCTGACCGTGAATCCGGCACCTACCGGCGGCGGTGATGACGACGATGATGACAACACGAGCGGCAATGGCGGTAACAGCAACAACAGCGTCAAACCCGCAATCCCTCTCGTAACGAAAATTGAGAGTGGTGAAAATGTTACCGGTACGAATGTTGAGCTGCTTGTTCAGGAAGGAGAAAGCCTGACGGTGGAAGGAAAAGCCGGCGAGAATCTTGTTTTTGACACGGAAGCGTTGAAAAATATCGCCAGTCAGACGCAAGAAAAGGTTGAAGTAGTTATCAGGGATGTTTCCACTGATCATCAGGATGAGCATCCCGGCAGGCTTGTGGTATCCCTGACGATCATAGCGGGAGACAAGCGAATCACCAACTTCGGAAATGGCTCCGTCACAGTATCTCTTCCTTATGAACTAAAAGAGGGAGAAAAACCGGAAGATGTTACCGTATGGTATCTGGCGGAAGACGGAACAATGACCGAGCTTCCCTGTAGCTATGACCCTGTCACCAAAATGGCAACCTTTACGGTCAATCACTTCTCCATGTATATTGTAGGCACTGAGCACAAAGCCCAATGGGTAAATCCGTTCAGCGATGTGAAGGAAAACGACTGGTATTTCTCCGCTGTGCAGTATGTAGTAGAGAACGGCCTGATGAATGGGACTGATAACAAAACCTTCTCACCCGTACTTGCCACAAGCCGGGGAATGATTGCCACTATACTTTACAGGCATAGCGGTTCCGCTGAAACTGCACAGAGCACCTTTACGGATGTTAAACCAGGTGCATATTATGCACATGCAGCGGCCTGGGCGCAAAAGAAGGGCATCATAGCAGGGTACGGCAATGGTATGTTTGGTCCTGATGACAGCATAACCCGTGAGCAGATGGCTACGATGCTCTGGAGATATGCAGGCTCACCTGTGGCAGCTGACAGCAAAGGCTTTGATGCCTTCAATGATGCCATAGAAATATCTGCATATGCTAAAAATGCTCTGACCTGGGCTAACCAACTCGGTATCATAAAAGGCAAGGGCAACGGCTTACTTGATCCAAAGGGAATAGCTACCAGAGCCGAGGCTGCACAGATTATTCAAAACTTTATGCAGAGCTTAGGTTTGATAGAATGACACCCGAACGCTATGAACCTGATCGCACTGACTTAAAAAAATAAGCTTAAACCACTATAAATTTGATACGTTTAAAAGTACCGCAGTGCATTGTCTATACTGCGGTACTTTTTCATAACTCAAGATAAATGATTTACTAACCTTCTTTCTTCATACTTCAGCTATGCAGTATTACCATACTTCTTGCCTATAGAATAAATAAAAAGTATAATGAAATAGATTTAAAGAGCTTTAACCTGAAGCCAGGGAAGGACCATTTTCAATGAACAATAACAAACCTGCAGAAACGATTGAGGATACAATACAAAGGCAATATGCCTGTATCGATAAAGTAAGAGAAATTAACAACGAAAAGGCTGGACACGAGGGCAGACAGCCTACTTATGATGTGCGGATTTTCGGCTGCCAGATGAATGAGCATGATGCTGAAAAACTGACCGGTATGCTTGAGGAGATGGGGTATACCAAGGCTGCGGAGGGTGAGCAGGCTGATGTGATAGTCTTTGAAACCTGCTGTGTGCGCGAAAACGCTGAATTGAAGGTATATGGTCATTTGGGTCTTTTAAAGCCATCCGAAGGAGATAAGAGAAGCATTATAGCCATAACAGGCTGCATGATGCAGCAACCCCACATTGTAGAGAAAATAAAGAAATCATTCCGCCATGTGAATATTGTTTTTGGTACCCACAACCTGCATACTTTTCCAGAGCTGCTGCTGAAATATCTGACCAAAGGCAAGCGGGTGTTTGATTTGTGGGATGCCACAAGCCAGGTGGTTGAAGGGGTACCGGTTACCCGTGCTGAAAAGGTGAAGGCATGGGTGAACATCATGCTGGGCTGCAATAATTTTTGCTCCTATTGTATTGTGCCCCATGTCCGAGGTAGGGAGCGCAGCAGAAACAAAGAAGATATTCTTCAGGAAGTTACCCGCCTGGCAACGGAAGGTTACAAAGAAATCACGCTACTGGGTCAGAATGTAAACTCTTACGGGAACGATCTGGGTTTGAAGGATGCTTTCGCCGACTTGCTGTATGCGTTGAATGAAATTGACGGTATCGAAAGAATCCGTTTCATGACCTCCCATCCCAAGGATTTATCAGAGAGCTTAATCCAGGCGATGAAAGAGCTTCCAAAGCTTGGAGGGCATCTGCACCTGCCGTTTCAATCCGGCTCCAGCAGAATTCTGAAGGATATGAACCGCAAATATTCCAAGGAACAATACCTGGACTTGATTGACCGTGTACGCGCAGTTATCCCCGACATAGCCTTTACCACAGACATCATTGTGGGATTTCCGGGTGAAACCGAAGAAGATTTTCAGGAAACGCTGGATGTGGTGAAAAGGGTTCGTTTCGATTTAGCCTATACTTTTTTGTACTCCAAAAGAACGGGCACAAAAGCAGCAACCTATGAAAACCAAGTGCCGGAAAACATTAAAAAAGAACGTTTCCAAAGGCTTACTGATACGCAAAACGCCATTGGTACTGAAATCAACAAAAACTATGAGGGGCAAACTGTCGAGGTTTTGGTGGAAGGCAAAAGCCGCCAGAGCGATGCGATGTATACCGGAAGAACCAGCAAGTTCAAGCTGGTGAATTTCACCTGTGACAGGGACTTAACCGGGCAGTTGGTTCAGGTAAAAATCGTCCGTGCCTGGCCGTTCTGGCTGGAAGGCTGGCTGATAGAATGAAGCTGATTCAGCGACAGTTATTTCGGTGGCTCAATCGTGTGCAGGAGCCAGAGAAAAAGAATTATTTGAATGAAGGAGGCAGTGACTTCCTTCTGAATTAATATCCAAATGGAACCGTTCTCAATGACACACAAGGAGTGTTAACGGCATGAAACTTACACCGATGATGCAGCAATATATGGATACGAAAGAGCAGTATAAGGATTGCCTGCTGTTTTATCGGCTTGGCGATTTTTATGAAATGTTTTTTGAAGATGCTGAAATTGCGTCCAGAGAGCTGGAGATCACCCTCACCGGCAGGGACTGCGGTTTCGAGGAACGAGCCCCGATGTGCGGTGTCCCCTGGCATTCAGTGCACAATTACATTGCAAAGCTGATCCATAAGGGCTATAAGGTGGCCATCTGTGAACAGATGGAGGATCCTGCGCTGGCAAAGGGAATTGTAAAGCGTGAGGTCACCCGCATCATCACACCCGGCACAGTGACCGATCCATCCATGCTTGAGGAGAAAAAAAACAATTTTTTAATGGCGGTGTATTGCCTGCAAACCTATTTTGGAATCGCTGTTGTGGATGTTACTACTGGCGAGTTCTATGCCACACAGATCAGCTATGGCAATACAACAAAGAAACTGATGGATGAGATTTACCGGTACCAACCCTCTGAAATCCTTGTGAACAGGCAATTCTACAGCATATTGTCCGCACAGGAATTCAGGGAGAAAACAGGCATTTACATCTCTGTCCTTGAGGACGAAGCTTATGACAGAAGCAGTTCGGTAAAAAGCATTGAGCAGATTGATGGCAGCAATCCGCTACAGCAGCAGGAACTGGCGGTTTGCGCCTCAGGAGCGCTGCTGCACTACCTGAAGACCACACAAAAGGTTGATTTGAACCATATCCGTTCCATTACACCCTACCAGCTGGAAGGCTTTATGATGATCGACAGCTCAAGCCGCAGAAACCTTGAACTGACTGAAACCCTGAGAGATCGTAAAAAGCGTGGAACCCTTCTTTGGGTTCTGGATAAAACCATGACGGCAATGGGCGGCAGAAAGCTTCGTAAATGGCTTGAACAGCCCCTGCTGGAGCTTGACGAGATCAACAGGCGGCTGGAGGCAGTTTCAGAGCTAAAGGAAAAGTTCATGATCCGCAATGAGCTGATGGAGATCCTGAAGCGGGTTTACGACATGGAAAGGCTGGCTTCGAAGCTTGTGGTTGGTAACGTCAATGCACGGGATTTACTCTCGCTGAAGGCATCCATGTATCAGCTGCCTTCTATCATAGAAATGGTTTCTCAACTTGATTCCGATTTTGGAGTTGAAATATCAAAAACAACCGATGTACTAAGCGACCTGTATGATATCATCAACTCAGCTATTGCCGATGAACCTCCGCTAACCATCAAGGAAGGGAGTATTATCCGGTCAGGCTATAACGAAGAGGTGGATAACTACCGAAAGGCCTTTACCGAAGGTCAGCAATGGCTGGCCGACCTGGAAAGCCGCGAAAGGGAAGCATCAGGAATAAAGAACCTGAAGGTAAAATTCAACAAGGTTTTTGGTTACTACATAGAAATCACCAACTCAAACCTGCAGCAGGTGCCCGATCGATATATCCGAAAACAGACCCTAGTAAACTGCGAAAGGTTTATTACCGAAGAGCTGAAAAAGCTGGAGGATACGATTCTGGGTGCGGAGGACAAGGTGAAGAACCTGGAATACGAGCTGTTTTGCGAACTTCGCAACAATATAGCCGAGCAGGTTGGCCGCATTCAAAAAACTGCCGATAATATGGCGCTGTTGGACGTTTTATGTTCTCTTGCAGAAACAGCTGAACGTGAAAACTACGTAAAACCAATTGTAAATGAAGGTGCTGAAATCAACATTATCGAAGGGCGACATCCGGTGGTGGAAAAGATGCTGGGGAAAACACCCTTTGTTCCCAACGATACGCTATTAAATGATCATGACGACAGGGTGATCATCTTAACCGGGCCCAACATGGCGGGAAAGTCCACCTATCTGCGCCAGGTGGCGTTGATCACGCTCATGGCCCAAATCGGCAGCTTTGTTCCTGCAACACAAGCCGTTATCGGGGTCGCGGACCGAATTTACACCCGTGTGGGGGCATCGGATGATCTGGCAACGGGGCAGAGCACCTTTATGGTGGAGATGACCGAGGTGGCGAACATCCTGAACAATGCCACACCAAAAAGCCTGCTGATTCTGGATGAGATTGGCCGCGGGACAAGCACCTATGATGGTTTGTCCATTGCATGGGCGGTGATTGAGTATATCAACGACAAGGGGAGGCTTGGCTGCAGAACCCTGTTTGCTACGCACTACCATGAACTGACCGAGCTGGAGGACAAGCTGGGCGGGATTAAGAATTGTTGCATCGATGTTAGGAAAAAAGGTGAAGACATCATATTCCTCAGGAAGATCAAACCTGGCGGAGCCGACCGCAGCTATGGCATCGAGGTGGCAAAGCTGGCGGGGGTGCCGCAGCTTGTGATCGACAAGGCACGAGGCATTTTGGAAGAGCTGGACGCAGCAGACATCAACAAATCGGGCAGATCCAGGAAGAAGTTCAGCAAACCCTTTGACGGACAGCTGGATATACTTTCTGCCGGGGCATTGTCAAAGAGTGAGCGGGAAGTGATCGACGAATTGCGTTCGGTCGATGCCACCGCATTAACCCCGTTGGATGCATTGAACAGGCTGTTCGCCCTGCAACAGAAACTGAAGTAAAGTAAACACAGGGGACATTCCTCATAATCGAAAGGGGACATTCCGCAAAATCAAAAGGGGACATTCCGCAAACATCATGACCCGCGAAGCAGCGATGTGTCCCCCTACATATAAAGGAGAGCCATGGGAAAAATCGTCATACTCGATGAAAATACCGCCAACCAAATCGCAGCGGGTGAAGTGATAGAACGGCCCGCATCCATCGTCAAGGAAATGGTGGAGAACTCGCTGGACGCCAATGCTACCGCGATTACCGTGGACATTGTCAATGGGGGCATTAAAAGCATCCGAATCACCGACAATGGAGACGGCATGGAAAGCGATGATATTGAGCTGGCTTTTGAACGGCATGCCAGCAGCAAAATCAGAAAAATTTAAGATCTGAACCAGCTTTCCACGATGGGGTTCAGCGGCGAAGCCCTGGCCAGCATTGCGTCGGTTGCAAAGGTGGAGGT
>JAAYJG010000531.1 GCA_012523055.1 Ruminiclostridium sp.
GTTATTGCAACAGCAGGTTTTGCTTTGGCAAAACCATCACACAGCAACAAGGTTCTTATCACGTAGTGATAAGGTCCTTATATCGAGGCGGGAGATATGCTCGCCGCCTGATTAAGGTAATCGGTACTCGCCACTTATAGAGGTGGGGCGGGGGCCCATTGAGCCTCGTTATAAATTCCCCAAACTATGTGTGATATGCTGTTGGCAAGGTTTACTCGTTTAAATTCTCAATTTTACGTTTGAAGGGTTGAAAAAATCACTGATTCTCATGAAATGAAAAACCTTTGGCCGCAAGGCAACCCGGTTCCCGGATAACCGCAAAAGCAAGGATGGAACCTGAAGGAGCGTACCTGCTGGAACGCACCTTCAGGGAAATGGCCCATTAGACTGAAAATATATCCGATGATGAACACCCAATTGAAATAAATGCTCTGCGAGGAGACCATTCGGAAAAGCATATTTATTCATAAGACACTACTTTTCATGGCTTGAAACCCGCATAGTTCCGCTCATTATTACATGTTTATGCGTGTTTCTAAAGAATAAACAGACTTTCCGAGCCGGCTCCTGGTATGATATTTACAGCCTGACATCAATTCCTTCCTGGCGGAGGTAACGCTTTAACTCCATAATGTTGAGCTCTCCAAAATGGAACAGTGACGCCGCCAAAACAGCATTCGCTTTTCCGATGGTAATCGCGTCACGAAAATGTTCCTTCGTTCCCGCACCACCCGACGCGGTAACAGGTATTTTTACGGCCTGGGCGACCTGGCGTGTTAACTCCAAATCGTATCCAAGCTTTGTTCCGTCCCGATCCATGCTGGTCAGAAGAATTTCCCCGGCACCCAGCTTTTCCGTCTTTACGGCCCACTCTATCGCATCAAGGCCGGTATTGATTCTGCCTCCGCCGATATAGACATCCCAACCCGATCCATCTTCCCTTGTTTTTGCATCGATTGCTGCCACAACACATTGACTGCCAAAACGCAGGGCGGCTTCAGAAATAAACTCCGGACGTTTGACCGCCGCAGAATTTATACCAACTTTATCCGCGCCGGCAAGGAGGATCTCCTGGAAATCTTCCACGGTTCGTATGCCGCCGCCGACGGTGAAGGGTATAGAGACCTGCTCCGCCAGACGGGCAACCGTATCTACAATGGTTTTGCGGTTTTCATGGGTAGCTGTGATATCCAAAAAGGTTAACTCATCTGCTCCCGCGTTAACATAAGCTGCAGCACAGGCCACCGGATCACCGGCGTCCACCAGGTTCACAAAGTTGATGCCCTTAACGACCCGTCCATTGTATACATCCAGGCAGGGTATAATTTTTTTCGTCAGCATACTGCTTCCTCCGTTCCAAACAATTCTGATGATATATTATAGCAATAGAAGTAATTGCGCAAGCAATTGCAACACACCGCTACAAGGTTCTTATTGCAACGGCAGTTTTTGCGAAGCAAAAACATCACACAGCAACAACAAAGCGAAGCTTTGTTATAGCAACAGAAGTAATTGCGCAAGCAATTGTAATACACCCGGGACGCATAAAATTTTTCCATCCACGTGTATATTTTGGCAAGACAATGCTTACTTATTTTGCGTATTGTACTATAATAACCCCAGGAGACCGTTCGGGAAAGCATATTTATTCATAAGACATTTCATGGCTTGAAACCCGCATAGTTCTGCTCGTTTTTACATGTTTATGCGTGTTTCTAATGGATAAACAGACTTTCCGAGCCGATTCCCAGATACTGATGTAGAAATTTTTGAGGAGGTAGAATGATGATTTGTCCAAATTGTGGCGCTCAATTAGCAGCAACCGCAAAATTTTGCACAACATGCGGAACCAAAATGGGAGGAATTGCACCTGTCCCGGCCAGCAATCCGCAGCCTGCTGGTAACCCCGGCTATTCCGGCAGTAATCCATCCGGTACATACCAAAGCGGGGATTCATCAGACAGATATTCCACTGCTGGTTCCGGTGCATACACCGGAGCAAATCCGTCAGGCGAATTTGCTGGAAATAATCCGGCAGGTGGGAAGAGAATGCAGAAGGCTGATGAAGTAGAGTACAAAATTTATGGTGAAGACATCCAGTTTGTTGAAATCATGCTGGATCCCGGCGAAACAGTAATTGCGGAGGCTGGGGCCATGATGTATATGGACAGTGCCATCCAAATGGACACTGTTTTCGGAGACGGCTCAGGTAAGGAAGGAAAAGATTTGATGGGCAAGCTGTTTTCGGGCGCAAAACGCCTGATCACAGGAGAAAGCCTGTTTATGACTGCCTTTACGAATACAGGAAACGAAAAACGCTGCCTGTCCTTTGCGGCACCATACCCAGGCACCGTTGTTCCCTTTGATCTGGGAGATTACGGTGGAATGCTGATTTGCCAAAAGGATTCCTTCCTGTGCGCCGCGAAGGGAATCTCTGTAGGTATCGCCTTTCAGAAGAAAATAGGCGTAGGCCTTTTTGGCGGAGAAGGTTTCATCATGCAGAAGCTTGAGGGCGATGGTCTTGCGTTCATGCATGCAGGAGGCACTATTATTAAAAAGGAACTGATGCCTGGTGAAGTCCTGATGCTTGATACAGGCTGCCTTGTGGCCATGAGCCCCACGATCAATTATGATATTCAGTTCGCTGGAAATATCAAAACTGCCTTGTTCGGCGGTGAAGGTTTATCCCTGGCAAAGCTGACAGGACCGGGGACCGTTTGGCTTCAATCCCTGCCATTCTCAAGGCTTGCAGACAGAATCTATTCCGCGTCAAAAGCAGGCGGAGGCAAAGGCCGTGAAGAAGGCAGCATTCTTGGCAACATTGGCATTGGCAATTTCTTTGGCGGAAACGGCTAAGGAACAAGTTTTTGTTTTACGCGCATTGATAGATATAACCCCTCGATTCATACAGGAATCGGGGGGTTTTTGTGTTTACAGCTGAAGCCTTCAGAGGCAATCAGGTTTCGTACTTTTAGCCTAATCCTGGAATTCGATGAGGTTCTTCCAATACCTCTTGGGCATGAACTGCATTTGTGTTCGCGGATTTTTCCGCTCCGCGATGGCAATGGTCTTGAAAAATGTTTTCCACAAGGCTGCGTATTCATCCTCGGAGCCTGTTTTTTTGTCAGGAATCAAGGGTGGCTGATCAGTCATGAGCAGTTCCTGGCCGTCGAACACCGCGCAGAGGTTTCTTTTCTTATCATGCACAATGAATGGCTGTGAGGACAGCCTTTCGGTGAAATGCGGTGCCAGCAGTACAGTGATGTTGTGATCGGGCTCATAACCGGCATAGAAAATGCCTTTACTGATTTCCTGAAACCTTAACAGACCCATGAACCGATGGACTTCAAACCCCACACGTCTGTTCAAATCTATGATTTGATGAATGTGAGGATCCTGAATATAGTTCACAACCTTTTTGCCCAACTGATAACCTAAGCGCAGGAAATGAAGGATTAAATCAGGCGCGTCTTCGCTTTCACTCAGCCAGGCACGATATGCAATTTGCTGCGCGTGCAGCGATATTTTCACCGGAATGGAATTATAAACCCGCTGAAATTTCTCCATGTCGGTTTCCACAAAACGGGTTTCATCCAGAAAGGAAGGCTTGTATGTATCCCTTGCCCGGATCGAGGTTCCGGCATCCTTATCCCTATAGGCTTCAAACA
>JAAYJG010000532.1 GCA_012523055.1 Ruminiclostridium sp.
AAAATGGACTGGAATGGCGTTGATCTGGTGTGGCAAGTCACTTCTCCGGGCAGATTTTACACCAAAAGCCATGAGGATTGGGGGCGGATGTCCCTGGCACAATCACAAGATGTGGATATCGTTCTGGTGAAAGGCGAGGCACCGCTAACAAAAGACATGCTGGATATCTCCATAGAAGATAGTGTTGCTGAGGGTACTCTTCAGTTATCAAAATGTGGTTGGATAATGATAGACAACCGATTGGAAGATCTGTTCCCGGATGCGGATGAAAGTGTTTCGGACAGAATGCGGGGCGCTGTTTTGGAAGTGACATGCGAAGCGGCGTTTGAACCCCAGCGCGGACAACTGAACATTGATTTGGGCAGGCTCCCCATTCTGGATACGAAGGGAGTTCTGACATGGAACGGGAAGACTATTGTTGGTGATTCCCAAGGCCAAAAGCTTGTTTTCCAACCCGAGGGGGAACATATTCCTGGAAAAGTGGCTACCCTTCAGCTAAAGCTCTACCCTGAGAATATCATTCGGGATCATCTGGAAGAAATAAACTATCGTGCGGCAGCGGTGGATGAGACACTTCAATCGGCAGTTTCTGCTTTTGCAAAGGGAGAGCTGACTTTTTTAGCTCGCGAAAAATACTCAGTAATGTCGAACTCCCTTCAAGATATTTATGACAAGCTGCTTGCAACGGAAGCCTTTTTTGGTAAGATAAATATCCTGCAAAAAGATCTGGACATTGCGTTCGACCTTAGGGCGAAAGCTGCATCGCAAATACTGAACGACATTATTGGCCTTTTGGTCGAGTTTACGTCTATCTATTTCCAAAGCAAATCGAGTCAGGGTGCACTATATAATTCTGATACCTCGGGTGTACAGAAAAGGGTTCAGCATGCCTACAAGGTGGAGAAGCTTGCTAAAAGCCAGCTTGATGATCTTGCAGCAGGAGTGAAAGCCTATGACGTAAAAATTTCACAGCTGCAAGATTCACTAACGAAAGCCAATGACAATTTGGAAGTGCTGGCTGAAAAGAGTTCAGAGTTGGTTAAAAAAACTACCGTGGCAGGTGCATCTCCAGCTACTGCGAAGGAATTGGCGGATGTAACGTCTGCCATGAATGCAGCCGTGATAAACCGTAACCAAATCTTTGAAGAGATCACACAACAACAGCTGCTAAAGGGCAATAGGTTGGAGCAATTTGACAGACTCAACAAAGCGATGGTTAAAAAAGGAACAGAATTGAGTAATGCCCTCAAAGACCTTCAAACAGAAGTTGGTGTAGTGCAAGTCGGTGGAAATGAAAGCCTTGAGGAAGCTGCTAAAAAGCTGTTTGAGCAGGATTATGAGGTACTGACCCAAATTCAGAAGGAACGCATGGAAGGCAGGAGTGAACCCTTCCTGCGGTTCTTATATAACCTGTTTGATAATCGGAGCATGCCGGTCATTGAAGGCGGTATAATACCGAAATCACCTGGTTTACTGGACCTGCTGATAGATGATACAACCTACTATCAGTTCGTAGACGGAATGATTTCTTCAATGGCTCAGGTGCTGGACACACTATGGGCCTTACTGGAGCGCATCCCGACAGCATTGTCCGCTTTTTTCAGAGATTGGTCGTGGGTGAATGCGGTTGTCAATGAGCCCTATCGAACAGATTATATGGATTACAAAGGCAGGGCATTGAAGGTGATTCCGGCTCGTATGCCGGCACTGGATCAAAACCTTATCACCGGAAAGTTTGTCCTGGACGAAGTGAAAGCGGGGCATAAGCCGGATAAAGAATGGATTGAGCGAGCGAGAGGTATTTGGCTGGATGAAGATTATAAGAATCGCAAAGAAACCCGATCCCTCGTGAAGCATTGGGCACGAGACGTACTGGAGCGAACAGCAGCGGAAGAGCGATGGATGGATGTTAGCCCGCAAGCTTTTGAAAAAGCAAGCCTGGCCTCAGATAAACTGATTTCGTTAATCAAGGCCTATGACATTTCCTTTGATGACGAAAGGAAGTGGCAGATGGAAGGGAACCCATCCTGGCAAAACATTGAGAACATCATCAATGAAGTTTCATTTTACCTTTCCTGGCTGCTGCGCATTCTTTCGTGGGCATCCATGTATACAGGCGTTTTGGCACCGGTTGCCCTTGGTTTGTCCAAGGCGGGGGACATCCTTGATATCGGCGGTGCGATGCTTCAGGCAGGGATCTCTGTTACGCTTACATTACCGGAGATAAACGGTATTGTGGAGGCAGTACCCCTTTTGACCGCCATGATGCATGATACCAATATGAATTCCGGTATGAGCTTTGACGGAGATATTTTAGACTTTTAACAGTTTCAAATAAGTTCAGCCAAAGGCTAAAAAACGTGATACAGCTGGTGGGAGTAAGTCACTGAAATAAGTTGGACATTTCCCTAAGGTGATGTGCCCTGGCAAAAAACAGTATATGGAAAATTATCATTCAACTTATGAATTGAGGAGAGTATTATATGGATAACCGTATTGCTGAAGTTGAAAAAATGATCACCGATTGCAATGCCCGTACACAGATGCAAAGACAATTGTCGGCGCAATCAGTGCAAAACTGGAAATCCGTTTCTGACGCACTCCAGCAAATCCAAAGGGCTGCAGAAAAATTCATGGCGGAATCCCAAGAAGAGAAAACGCCAATTCAGCAGACTCAGCAATCGAGGGAGCAGGCGATACAGAAATCGCGACAATCGTCAGAACAGGTAAGTTGGAAAACACAGCAATCCAGGGAACCAGTAGTTCAAGGAAAGCAGCTATCGATGGAGCAGTTTACTCAAAAAACGCAGCAGTTGAGGGAGCAGCCCAACCAAAAACAGCCAGAATCCACCAATGAGCGTGCTTGTAATAAGTGTGGCAAACCGTTAAGAGCAGATGTCAGGTTCTGCAGACATTGCGGCAATCCCGTGGAGGCATCTGTAAATACAAAACCACAGCCAGCGTCTGCCCAATATTGCGTATGTGGCCAAAGACTCGCTTTGAGTGCTAGATTTTGCAGATACTGCGGCAGAGCTCAAGACAACGCTTAATGGAGGCTGAACTGTGATTTTTCGCATCGATCCTCATCTGCCTTTCCGGATTTTTCTATACCCGCACATTATATAATCCTGAGAGCAGCGATGTCATCCTGAGCGCAGCGAAGGATCTTGTCAGGAGGAATACAAGATCCTTCACTTTGTTCAGAAGGCTGCGCCTGCTTTATCTGTGAGTATTAACTATAGCTGTGCTATATCTCAAATGTCGCCGCCTGAACAGTTCTCTACGCTCCAGGTGCCTGCGAACCATACCAAACCCAGGTATGTTTCACAGAGTAACAAAACAAGGTTGCTTCTTCGACAAGAATTTCAAAAATATGATTTTATATAACGGTAAATCGTGGTAAAATAAAACTACTGTAAAAATAGATACCTTATATCAGACATCCTGGAGGTTTCAATGCGATCAATATTTGTCTCAAGTACCTTCCGTGACATGCAGGCCGAGAGAGATTTGCTGCATACCGACATTATTCCGGCACTCAATGCTTATGCGGAGGAGTATCAGGATTACCTGCATTTTATCGACCTGAGGTGGGGGGTCAATACCAACGAGCTCGATTCGGACGAGAGCGCCCACAAGGTATTAAATGTCTGTCTGGATGAAATCGACAAATCCAAGCCCTATATGCTGATATTCATCGGGGAGCGATATGGCTGGATCCCCGAGCACAGGTATATCGCGGAAGTTTCAAAAAGTAAAAATTTTCATGTGGACGCTTCAGACAGAAGCGTGACCGCCCTTGAAATAGAGTATGGATTGCTTACCCATGCCGGGAATGCTGACAGGTGCATCATCTGCATCCGCAATCCGCTTGATCTGAGCCTGATGGACGAGAAAACCCAACAGGATTACAGGTGCGAGGACGAAGAGCACCGGATTCATCTTGAAAAACTGAAAGCCAAACTTCGTGAGCGTTTTGGTGATCGGATCATCGAATATGATGCCGAATGGGATAGCGGAGCGCAAAAGCTGACAGGGTTGGATAAGCTGCGGGATGAAATTCTCAACAGGTTTTTGTCGATGTTCAATGCGGATTGGCAGAATCATCAGGAACTGTCCGCCCAAGAGAGGATTTATAGAACCTCCCTCCACAAGCTCCAGTTCCAGGCGAAAATCTCTGCCGGGAACGATTCTTTCGTCGAGCTGATCCTGCAAAACATGAATGAAGCGAAAGCGCTGATCTACCTGAAGGGAACACCGGGAAGCGGCAAGACGAAACTATTATGCCAAACAGGCGCGGCACTCAGTGAACGGGGCTTTTCAGTCATGCCCTTCTTCTGTGGTTCTGACGATGCGACCACGGGCTTACATGAACTGCTGTCCTATTTGATATGGTGCGTTGAACGGGAAATGGGAATGGAGGAGCATTGCGACACCGCTTCTTCGTCGCTGCAGTTCCTGCAAAAATACTTTACACAACTGGTTTTTAGCTACCAGGATGATGATGCGACCAATGAGCTGGTTTTCCTGATAGACGATATCCATAAGCTTGTCAATGACAGCTATCCAATGATGTTCTTTATGCACGACAGCCCCTGCAGCAAGGTGAACTTTATCATCACATGCCCGGAAGAACTGGAACTTGATCCGGTGCCAGAGTTTCAGAGCTTTTCTGAAGAGATGTACCTGTATGGCCTGGCTTTTCCGGTTCAGGCGAGACTGATGATTTACAATATTCTTGATAGGCATCACAAGGAACTGGATGTGGAGGTTGTAGATGCTATCATTGACCAGGGGGACTGCTACAATCCACTGTATATCAATCTGTTGGTCAACCGTCTGCTGATGATGGACAGCACGGACCTTCGAAGCGCAAACAACGCTGCGGAGCTCAATGCGCAGATGCTGCGAATTGTAACGGAGTTTCCTTCGGATACCGGCGAAGCGGCGTACTCGTACTTGATGGCAGCAGGGGAGAAGATTTCCCCTGAAATTGCATCGGATGTATTCCTGCTGCTCGCCGTGGCTCCTGACGGATTGCGCGAGCATGACCTTGAACGGATTTGCGCAGATCATCATATCCCTTGGTCCACCGTGGACTTCACCCGGTTAATGCGCTACCTGAAGCCCTTTGTCGCACAAAAGGATTCGGGCTTTTTGTCCTTTGACAATGAAGTGGTTTCCAAAAGTCTGGCAGCATTCCGCGAGACAGACGTCACCGAATATCGCGGATATATTCTTAAATACATCAAGGGGTTGGATACAAAGGACCGTCTGTATCAAACCAGTGGATTGAAACTTGCTCTTGAGATGGGAGATACTGCATTTACCACAGCCGCACTCAAGGCAACCCAACAGAATCCGAAAGTAGCGGAACAAACGGCAAAAAGGCTGATCAAGCTGCTTCGCACAGGCGGTAATGATATTGTACGTCAGGCTATCCGGGAGGTAGAGTCGGCGAAGGATTTCCGTTGGCTGTTATCCTTCTTCTGTGAATGGTTTTACCCGCAAATCGACAAAACGCAAACCGATCAGATATATGGGCTGCAGATTTTCTCGACGCTGGCTGAAGCTGCAGAAAGGAAGTATTCAGATTCGGAAAATCAGGAAAGCTTTCTGGGAAACACCGCTTTTGCCGGAATGTACAATCGCCTTGCAGCGCAGTATGAAGGGATCGATGAGAACGAGTCTGTCCGCCTGATGTTGCTGGCTGCGGATTTTGCATCCGCTGAGCTTGCGCAGCGGCCTTCGCTGGAATCTCTATATAATCATCTGGTCGGCCGGTATAAAATAGCGGGAAAACGATATGCACAAAATGATTACGCTCAGGTAATATCAGACCTGCAAACCGCTATGGCGGAAATAGATGCCGTTACTACCCAAAATAACTTGAAGCCCGCGCAGGACGAGGAATATGCCCGAAGGATCATGTATATTGAAGGAAACTGCGATATTTTGCTTTCAGCGTCCGCACTAAGGCATGGACAGCGCGAGTTATCGCTGCTCCACGCAGAGAGTGCCTATCAAAAGCTGATGATGGTTTATCGCGCGCTCGGCGACAATGACAGCCTCGAAGCATTGGCCAAGGCGCTGATAAACTATGAGGAGGTTGCTGAGACCTGTGGAAAGCCCGAAGAGCTTTTAGCCAAGATTATTAACGAAGTCGTGGGTTGCTACCGTGAGCTCTACAAAAGAACCGGACGGACAGACCATCTGCGTTTTGCAGTCATGTTCATGAAAGAAACTCTTGATCTGCAAAACGGGGCAGACTTCGATGAAAAGCTTGCCGATGAGGCGATCCACATAAGCGAAAGTCTTTTTAAACAATACCAGGATCTTTCAGACTTAAAACGTGCATATCAGATTACCTTCAGAAAGGCCGTGTTTTATTATCAGAGCAAACACTGGCAGGAAACCTATGATACCATGCAAATCGCTGTAAAGCAGGCTGAGTATTATCTGCGTGAAGCAGATGAACTGGATTCTCAAACAGTTAATCAGATCGCTGAGTTCAACCGTCAGCTCAGTGTGCTGCTGAATGAATTTAATGAGATGGAGCCGGCCATTCATTACGCGGGCAGGGCGGTGCAGCTCTTCGGAATGGTTTGGTCGCAAACCGGACATGCAGAAGCTTCCACCGGACAAGCCTATGCCCTGAGCATGGGCTGCCTGGCGGAGGATTATGCCAAAGTAAAAGACTTCGGGCATTCAAAGGAATTTTTCGAAAAGCAGCTGGAGGTGCATGAGATCATCGCAAAGCAGCATCCTGCGGCGGTGATGAAGGAACGATGGCTCAACTGCCTGAAGAATTTGTATATCGTTCACATGAATATGGGAGAAGAAGAGACAGCCCTGATTTATCGCAGGCGGGCTGAAGATATGATGCAATAGCGCTAAAAAAACAGGAGGATGATACCATGCTGGACAAGATGGACTTCCAAACAATCAAAGCTAAAACAAAAATCGTTGGGTATTATGATATTTTAACTAACGATAATGATGAAGTGATGATCGCGATTCCCTTTCAAATTCCGGGCGAGCCCGATAAGCCGACCTTTTATTTTTCCGGCGGAGCCCATGCGTTTTTGATGAAAAACCACAGAAATATTGTCATGTGTGATTTTGTAAATCCTCAGGTGCGTCCGATTATCCTCAAAAACACGAAGGTTCTGATCGCTGAGATGAATCAGGATAAAGATATGGCCGGTGAATACGAGGCTGAACTTGTCCGCCTCGAAGGTCTGGACGAAATTGGCACAAGGCTTTTGGAGGAAAAGTCGGATGATTGATTTGTATGAACGTTACAACGAGGGGATTGGGCTTCGGGACGCAGATCGGCTGGATGCCGCCTGGGGTGTGTTTTTCAGCACACTGCACCTGACCGAGCTTGTCATACGGGAGGGTGCGACAATCAATCTGTACAAGCTGCAGTTTGACCTGTTGTGTGAAATTGCTAAAATTCAACGTGAGAAGGATTATCTGCAAGCTGCGGACAAGACATATATTACAGCAGAAGTGCTGCGCGTGAAATATCTTGGTGAATCCGACGTCCCGCCGATTGAGCACGTGGGCTTATTAAAATGGCAGAATGATCTTGATCAGATCCAGGAGTTCGTCGCGGAGGATCAGCATTATGCCGTGCTCGCGATGGCAAGGGATACAGCAGCGGAGATAGAGGCTATCAGCGATTCCGCTAAATCCAGAAATCATTGGCGTCTGCTGATGATGATTTATGATATCCTCAGTAACTCCTATACTATTATCGACGAACCGGAAAAGGCGACTGAATATGATGAGAAGGCAGAAGATATCGCTTTTGTCCATGGGTTTGACCGTTGTGAGCAGTCCGAAGAATAGAGGATGGAAATTGGAGGTTTCCGATGGAGTCTCAGTATTATTATGACCAAATCATGCAGCTGTACGGACTTGAAGAAATGAAAGCCGTACTGCACAAATGGCGCAATGTTTCGCATAATCTCAAATATATCAATGATATGCCGGTGATTTTGCCCAATCTGCTCTGGCTCACCAGGCCTGGCATCGGCAAAAGCCATTTTATCAGGCTGCTCGGTGAATATCTCAGCGCGGCCAGGCTCATGAATTTTTACGGCAATGTGAAAAGCCTCGAATTTGCCCTTGATTACTGCCCGGACGATAAGGATTTCTCAGAGCTTAGGCGTCTGATGCGCGAGCTTGACGCGGCGACCGGTTATCGCGGATCCTTTAAGGGGGTGCTCTCGGTTGAACTGGACCAATGGGTGGATCATTTCAACTCTCAGCATTTCAAGCGCCTGATGAATTATCTGTCCGGGGTGGACAATGCGCTGTGCATCATCTTTGTGTTGGAAAACGCCGAGGAAAAGGCTTGTGCTGAGCTTGAGAGAGTGCTAGCTCAATATCTGCGCATCGACAAGGTTGAATCCGATTACCCGCCGGTGGAGGATTTGCTTACCTATGTTATCAACTGGCTGGGTAACTATGAATTTAAGATTGAGGAGGAAGGAGCGTCGCTCTTGCGGGATTCGATTGAGTTTCTGCGTTCGAACGACAGCTTTGACGGCTTTAAAACTCTCAACCTCATGTGTGAGGATATTGTGTTTGAAATCTGTGCGGCGGATGACGTTGTTACCTCGAAGGTGCTGACTGCGCAGCAGTTGCATAATTACAGCAAAGAAGGGGTCTTCATCGCACGGCTGAGGGAAATGGTGCAAAAGAGAAGAATTGGCTTTGAACTAGAGCCGGGAGGTGCGCTATGAATCGTGACTTGTATAAGATATCACAATACAGCAGCGGCTTTCAGGAGACCCGCTGGGCTACGCCGGACGAGATCAAAAGCACCGCGACAAAGGTGATGCTTTCCGATGAGAAATATGCAGGCTGCGGGTTGCCCCTCATCGCCAATACCAAGAGAATGTATCTTGACAACGCGGATACCCACAGCTTGATTATCGGATCTACCGGCTCGAAAAAGACCCGACTGTTTTGCATGCCTATGGTTCATACGATGATTCAGGCGGGTGAGTCCTTTGTTGTGACCGACCCAAAGGGTGAAATTTATGCTGCAACCTCAGGACGAGCACAGGAGCTCGGCTATGAGGTGGTTCAGATGAACTTCCGGGATCTTGACCAAGGCGATATGTGGAATCCGCTCAAGGAGCCGGCGCTGCTTTACAAACAGGGGCATATCGATGAAGCGACAGCCATGCTCAACGATTTTGTGGAAGCCATCTCGATGGAGGCTGCCGCCACGTCAAAGGATATTTTCTGGGTGAATTCGGCCAGAATGCTGGCTTTGGCGGTTCTTTTAGTCATGATGGACATTTGCAGCTTTGATGAAATCAATATGAAAACCTTTTCCAGAATGTGCGTGGAGTTCGGGAAGGTAGCAGATCCCGTCACAAACAAGATGCTCGAGATACCAGAATCGGAATGGGAGAAGAATTATCTTGACGAGATCATGAAGATTCTCCCGCCGGCCAGTATTGCCGCGCTGAACTATTTCGCCATCGGTCGTTCCTATGAAAAAACACGCGCAGACATGCAATCCTCACTGTTTGCGTTTGTGAAGCCGTTTCTGCTTCAAAGCAGGCTTATCCGGAATCTCTCGGAAACCACCTTCGATATTCGCAATATCGGCCGCAAAAAAACAGCCATCTACATTGTTGTACCAGATGAACGCAGCACCTACCATTTCATTGTGACATCCTTCGTGAAGCAGTGTTATGAGCTGTTAATCACCGAAGCACAGAAGGAGGATCAAAAGGCGCTGCCGCTGCGTGTGAACTTTGTTCTCGATGAGTTTTCAAATACCCCGGCGATCACGGATATGCCGGCGATGATCACGGCCGCAAGAAGCAGAAATATCCGGTTTTATCTTGTGGTGCAGAGCATGCATCAGCTTGTGAAGCGATACGGCGAAGACGCCGAGACAATCAAGGGCAATTGCGAGAACTGGGTTTTTCTGGCCAGCAAGGAGCTTAATCTGCTTGAGGAGCTCAGCAAGATGTGTGGAAATACGCGATCCTATGAGCCACATGAGATTCAGCGGCCCTTGATCACGGTATCGGAGCTTCAGAAGCTGAAGAAGGAAAAGGGCGAAGCCCTCGTGTTTTATGCCCGGCACTATCCGTTTGTGACCAGACTGCCGGATATCTCAGAATATGGCTTTAACCAACTGCCACCTGCGGTGGTCAGTAAAATCCGGCGGGACGCTGTGATCAGTACGGGCCCGAAGGAGTTGTACGAAGATATCGACAACGGCAGGCGCCCCGTGCCCTTTGCGGGGATTTACTAACACAAGGGGACGATTCTCCTTATGTGCTCTAGCCCTTTACGGCACCGGCAACAACACCTTTAATGATGTAATTCTGGCACGAAAGATAGAAAAGGATTATGGGTATTATCGCCAATACAAGCATGGCCATCATTGCACCCATGTCGATGGAACCATAACCCCCTTTCAGATATTGCACTGCGATCGGAATCGTTTTGTACTTTGTTCCAATCACCAGATAGGGAAGCAAGTAATCATTCCATATCCACATGGCGTTTAGTATCGCGATGGATATCGCCACAGGCTGCAACATCGGAAGTATTACTGAAAAAAAAGCACGCACAGGTTTACAACCATCTATCATGGCGGCCTCTTCTATATCCAGTGGCAGTGTTTTAATAAAACCGGAGAAAGTAAACACAGACAGACCCGAACCAAAACCAAGGTATATCACGATGATTCCCATTGGGTTATCCAGGTGAAGGATATTGGCGACCTTCGACATTGTAAACATTACCATTTGAAAGGGGACAATCATCGAAAAGACAAAGGAAAAATACAGGCTGGTACAAATGCAGTTTTTTACGCGAGTAATATACCAGGCAGTCATCGCAGTAAGAATTACAATCACCAGAACAGAAAATACTGTTATAAAAAGTGACCAACCAAAAGATTGAACAAAGCCGGTTTTGGAAACCCCATTGGTATAATTCTGAAGGCCGGAAAACGTTTCTTTGTTTGGTAAAGCAAATGGGGCGTCCGAGATATATAGTTTTCCTTTGAAAGAGTTCATCATCACAATAAAAATGGGTGCAAGAAAAGCAAAAGACAGTGCAGCCATAGTAAGATTTAAAATTCTGCCGGATTTGCGTTTATCACCTGATGCGCTTCCAGCTTTCTTATTGAACCCTGGAAAACTACCGGTTTTGAATTTCTCATCTGGCAAGGTTCCAGCTTTGCATTTTTCGCAGGAGAAACTCCCAACTGTGTGTTTATCACCTGATACTGTGCTGTTCTTCATGCTTCCACCTCCTTGCGCCGTGTGATCATCAGCTGAATAAATGCGATAAGTGCTACAATGATAAAAAACACGACCGCTTTTGCCTGTCCAACACCCTCCCAGTTGGTTTTACCGTAAAAAGTATTATAAATATCAAGGGCCAGCATTGCTGTTTTTTTGGAGGGCGCACCATTGGTCAATGCCAGGTTCTGATCAAATAGCTTGAAGGAATTTGTCAATGTTAAGAAAAGGCATATCGTAACTGAAGGCATAACAGAGGGAATAATAACATTCCAAAGGTATTGCCACGGGGAAGCTCCATCCACTCTGGCGGCATCGGTAAGCTCTGCGGGTATGCTTTGTATCCCTGCGATATAGATGATCATCATATAACCAATCAACTGCCAGTTCATCAGGACAACCAGCCCCCAGAAGCCATATTTGGGATCGAATGTCAGCGTTACTTCCCATTGATACAATAAACCGTTGATGATGATTTGCCAGATATATCCCAGGACAATTCCGCCAATCAAATTGGGCATGAAAAAAATCGTCCTGAAAATGTTCGTTCCCTGTATTCCTCTTGTTAAAGCCAGACCCAGAGCAAAAGCAAAGATATTTACTGTAATGACCGATACGGTTGTAAACTGAATGGTGAACCATAAAGCGTTTATAAACTCATTATTTGAAGTAAATGCCTTCACATAATTATCAAAACCTACCCATTCTGCATCAATGACCGTAGTGAAGCTGTTAAAAGACAGATAGAATCCCAAGACGAACGGAATTGCAAAGGACACCACAAAAGCCAGTAAAGTAGGTAAAACAAAAATTGGGAAGTATTTTTTTAGCGCCTTTTGCATCGCAGCCTCCATTTCAAAGGTTTCGCCACCTTCGTTACCAAAGTTGAACATATCCGAACCTTAACCATGTCAAGTGAATGTCGCCACTTTGAGTATGGCAACTATTCAGTTAGCACCTGCGACCCCTCAAGACAGGTTTTCCAGACTAATGGGCAGAAAATAAACCAGGGGTCTTTAGGGCATATAAAAGGGTTATGGCATGATACTACGCTGCTTTGGACTACAGACCAAAGCAGCGCATTTCTTTGCCGAAGATACATTAAATATGTTCATGGATTGCCAAGAGTTTTTACCGCCCGGGCTCCTGATATTTTCCCCCATCCTAGCTACTCTTTTCAGACTCCTGATACTTTCACCTGTCCTGGCTACTCTTTTCAGGTTCCTGATATTTTCACCTGTCCTGGCCACTCTTTTCAAGGTTCCTGACATTTTTCAGTTGTCCTGGTTACTCTTTTCCGACTTCCATGAATCTTTAACAACTGTCGTAACATTGTCCCAGGTATGGGTTCCCTGGACATACTCGACAAGAGCGTCGCCAAAATAATTTTTGAAATCTTCACTGGGGAATGCAGCGAAGGTCCATGCCACAGAGGTGACACCATCCTTTTCCATCCAGGCCAGTACCTCTTTCGCAAGTGGATCTACAGGCTTTTCATTCTCTTCAAAGGTTGTAAACGGAGCAATAAAGCCAAGCTCCTTCGTGACATAAGCCTTGCCCTTTTCGCTGGAGAAAAGCCATTCGAGGAATGCCACGGATGCATTCTGTTTTTCTTTGGATACCTTGCTGTTAATGGAAAAATAGTTTTCTGTTCCGATGCACAAGCCTTGCTTTTCTTCACCGGCTACTCCCGTGTAAACCGGCATGAACCGGATGTCCTCAGATTTAACATTATTACCCTCTATGGATGCAATCTGACTCCAGGCCCAGTTCCCGTTTTGGACCATTGCGACCTTTCCAAGGGCAAATTCTGCCATGGAGTCATTGACCGATTTGCTGCCGAGAAGACCTTTTGGCGTTAACGAGTTATTGGTGTATAAATCAAAGATGTTACGGAAGTTGTCACCGTATTTGAACTGGATTTCCTTCGCTGACAGCCCGGCCAAAACAGTATTGTCGTATTCGGTATTATCTTTGAATTCATAATATAAAGGCAAATTGGCCAGGTGTGTCTGCCATCTCCATTGTTCTCCCTGATTCAGTGAAGTTGAAGCGAAAACTCCCTCGATTCCGATTAACTCCTTATTTGCGCTCATATCTTCGACAACTGCCTGAAGTATGGCAAAGCTGTTGATTTCGGCTGCAGATGAAATGGAAACAGCTTTGTTGGACAACGCGAAATACTTTTCCATGATCGCGTTATTGTCAATAATACCATAACCCTCCACAACGTATGGAATGCCATATACACCCGTACCTTCAGTTACCGCAAGGCTTTTATCCGATAAATACCCATACAGTTTTGTGGTGGATAAATCCAGGCAGTATTCCTTCCAGGACTGAAAACCAACCGGCCCGTTAATTTGAAATATTGTTGGTGCATCCGCCTTTGCAATCTCTGATTTTAAAGTAGTTTCATATGTACCGCTTGCTGCTGTAACCACATTCACCTTAACACCGGTTTGCGCTTCATAATCAGCTGCAATACTGTCATAGATTTGTGCGATCTCCGGTTTAAAATTCAGGAAATAAATTTCGGTGGGTTTGCCCGGGGTGGGCATATCTGTCGGTTTCGGGGACTCCTGGGTTTCGGGTATGCCTGGATCACCTGAACCGGGCGCAGTAAACACACAGGCCGTCAAGGATGTCAAAACAATGATGGTAAGAAGAAGCACAAACAACTTTTTCATCTTTTCCCTCCTGAGCATCCGTTTTTTAATTCAACGATGCGAAGCATCATTTGATTCTTTACAGAAGTACTATTCCAAGGAACCCTTGTTACAGCATGAGGTAAGCACGGCGTATGGCAGGTAATGCAATGTACATTTATATTAACTATATTAAACTCATTACAGAATATTCTATTAGTTTTTCTGAACACTGCAGCGGTGGCATCAGTACCTCTTTTGTGGTAACCAAAATAAGAGAGTAGACACAGGGAGCACAGGGGGACGGGGACACAGAGGCGACATGGAAGAAGAAGGAAATAGAATGGTCGATGTCGAAGGAACACCTCTTTGCCAAGTTAGCCGATAGAACCCTTAAACTGCAGGGTTTAAGTGAAGAAATAAAAGATATAGCTATTATTAGTATTCATGGTTACGGGGTCTCCTTCTATAAGAGAAACACTTTTCTGTTAATATTTTTCTTGCTTGAATAATTGCTTGATTTTCACCACATAATATAGTAATATGCGATTATGAGGTGAAAATATGATAAAAACAACTTCAATGATTTTAGAAGAACTAAAGATGTATGCAAGTCCTGTAAGCAAATTATCTCGTATGGTAAAAGATGGTGAATATACAAGGATTGTTAAAGGCTTGTATGAAACAGATTCTGCCACTCCGGGATATCTGTTGGCAGGAAGTATTTATGGTCCTTCATACCTGTCTTTTGAATTTGCTCTTTCTTATCATGGGCTGATTCCCGAAGCAGTGTATGCTTTTACCTCTGCAACTTATGATAAGAAAAAGAAAAAGAAATTTGAGACGGCCTTTGGTATTTTCACATATAGGGATGTTCCAAAAGAAGCTTACCCCTTTGGGGTTGAACTTGTTCAGGAAGGAAATTATTCATATTGGATTGCCTCGCCGGAAAAGGCATTGTGCGATGTGCTCTATACCAAGAGTCCGGTTGCAAATCAAAAGGAGCTGCGAAGCCTCTTATTTGATGATATGAGGATTGATGAAGAAGAATTTAAGAACTTAAAATGTGAAGATATCTTTCTGCTAGAAGAAAAGTATGGGAGTACTAATGTTCAAAAGCTAAGTAGATTGATGCGGAGGGCTTGAAATGGATATGATTATCGATCAAATGCTTAAATCATATAACACACAAACACTATATGATAAGAAAAACGCTATGAAGGAAGTTATGCAAGAACTTGTTCTTTGTGGACTTAGTCGTGCAGGCTTTTTCAAAAATGCTGCTTTCTACGGCGGAACTGCGCTTCGGATATTTTATGGACTTGACCGTTTTTCTGAAGATCTGGATTTTTCTCTGACCATAGTTGATAAAGATTTTGATTTAAAAGAATACTTCCCAACACTTGAAAAGGAAATTAGGGCATATGGTCTTAATATGATTATAAGCGAGAAGAAAAAAACGAGAGAAAGACAAATTCTTTCCGCATTTCTTAAAGGAAACACTAAAGAACATTTGCTTATCTTCTATGCAGACAATGACACAGGTAAGGGTGTGTCAGCAAATGAGACGGTGAGAATAAAATTTGAAGTCGATATCAATCCTCCGCCATTTGCGACTTTTGAACATAAATATCGTTTACTTCCGATACCATATGAGGTCAAGCTTTATGATATGCCATCACTATTTGCCGGAAAGATTCATGCTGTTATCTGCAGGAACTGGCAGAATCGAGTAAAGGGAAGGGATCTTTATGATTATATTTTCTACCTTGCACGGCAATCTGAGGTTAATCAAAAACATTTACGAGAAAGATTATTACAATCGGGTCATATCACAGAGGACATAGCCTTTTCCCTAGAGGAGATAAAAGAAATGCTTTATAGAAGATTTGACTTTATTGATTTCGGACAGGCAAAAATAGATGTTGAGCCTTTCATCAGGGACACATCGGTTCTGAATGTTTGGAGTGCTGATTTCTTCAAGCAGATCACTGAAGGCTTAAAAACAGTATAAGTAACACATTTTTTAATGTAACACCAGTAATGTTATATTGCAAACAAATAATGTTAGATTACAAAGGCACTCTGCGAGGGGGTTACTTCTGTGAAACCTGTCTAGGTTTCGTGTCGTTTGGCGACACCTGGATCGTGGAGGACTGTTCACACCCCCCACTAATAAGTTTATAAGTAGCCTTCAGAGGTATGTGTTTCATCTGAGCGTAGCGATGTCATCCTGAGCGCAGCGAAAGATCTTGTCAGGAGTAATGCGAGATCCTTCACTTCGTTCAGGATGACAGGCTGTGCCTGTTTACCTGTGAACAGTAACGCGAGGGGTGTCTTTTCTTATGCGAAGGAAGGAAGCGATATAGAGAGGACTGTTCTTTTGCATGGGGACAAAGGAGAACCGTCCGAGACCACTGAAAAATCCCCTTGTGCTCTACGCCCGCCTGACATAAGCCAGGTATTCGGTGGGCGTTACCCCCACTTTTTTTCTGAACACCGATGAAAAATGGCTATGGCTTGAGAAACCCAGCAAAAAGCACACCTCAGTGATGGAATACTGCCGATTTCGCAAATAGTTCATTGCCTTGCTTATTTTAATATCCATATAGTATTCATAGGGTGTTTTGCCTGTATGATCTCTGAACAGCCGGATAAAATAGTAAGGGCTTAAATTGGTGATATGACAGAGCATATCCAGTGAAAACTCCCGATTTGAATTTTCCCACAGATGATCGATCGCAATATTGATGTCCTTTCGTGCAGAATATTTTTTAGCCGCGGGTGGTATTGGTAAATTGCTTTTTAGTTCTCTGATCAACTGAATGGTGATCTCGGTGGAAAGGCAATCTAAAATAAATTGATAACCGAATTGCTTGTTTTTAGATTCAGCCTCAAACCTGGAAATCAAGGAAACCAGATGATTGCTGTAATGACTGGCGTTGTTATGAAACAACAAATCGGATCTGCCAAGCTCACATTTGGTCAACTCCCGCAGCTTGCGGTTTTCAACGAAGATACAGGTAAATTTAACATTGGTATTGTTATAGAGACTGCTGATGGGCGAAACACACAGTTTCTGGTCCGGATTTGTTGCCAGTATCCTGTTTTTGGGAACTACGCGAGCTTTGCCATCTACATAAAAGGAGGGCACCTCTACTCTTGACATAGCAAAATGATAGCAGTCAAACAGGTTCTCGCCTTCAACAAAAAACCGGGGCATGAATATTGCAAAATCGTCACTGGCGAAGGCGTCGGGTACATTTTGAACTAACCCGATTATTGTTCTTACTTTTTGGATTAAGGTACTCATAAAAACCCCTGTTTAGTAAACTGAGTTGGGCTTCGCCCACCGCCAAAAATCTACACTCACAGCAGCAAAACATCAAATTCTTGTTCTTATTTGATGTTTTGCAGCAGTAAGTTATTATATATCACTATAACATGTTAAGTGAAAAAATTCCATATTGCGTTTTCACATATTCTTCCTGCGAATTAGAACTGTCTGAAATCGAGATTCACATAAGGAACCCCGCCCAGTATTTTTTCTTTGCGGTTTTTCATGAAGCTGGCACACCAGGGGTCGGGATCGTTCAGATTCACGCTTCGGTGAATCGCAATATACAGATCCATTTCACGAAGTGCCAGGAAGGTCGGTATTTCGTAAACCCATCGCTGCTCCAACTGGTTTTCACGGCGATAGCCTGTCATGAAATGCTTCAGAAACAAGCCTGCATTATCCAGATCCTCCTGCATTACACAATCGTGCGGCACAACATAAAACAAGCACATTGCAATGTCATGGGAAAACCAGAAATACTGGCTGTCATCAAAATCAAAAATCGTCATGTTTCCCGCATCATCCACAAAGAAATTACCGCCATGCAAATCCTGGTGTATCAAACCGCATCAGCAGCACCAGAAAAAGATACCCCAACAGTTTCCAAAATGTCACCTGTATGCCCATCTGAACGATGGCATAAGCGATAATTCCCACACTGGCCAGCACCAGGGGTACCGAGCCCATGTCGATGTTTTCAAAAGACAGATGGAACAACGTATTGATGGGCTTTGTGATATACAGATCCATTTGCCCTGTTTTTATTTTCTCCGGAATGGTGATCACC